>JAHWKY010000039.1 GCA_019347575.1 Actinomycetota bacterium
CTTGACGGCCCTTACCGGAAACCCTCGCATCCGGTGGTTTCCGTTGCACTTCGGAAACCACCGGATGCGCTGGTTTCCCGAGACAGCCAACGCAACCGCTGCGAGCGCGACGGGGACGACGAAGGACTCCTCGTCGGGGCCGGGGCCGGTGGAGCGGGTCGTCGAACTCATACACCGAACGTACTATCGCCCTGTGACACGTCAAGACCCGATCCAGCAGGATGTGGAGATCTGGGGACAACCGCGGAAGGACCCTCGACGCTGCACCTTCACGGTGTCCGTTCGGTCCCGCGGTGGAGGCCAGGGCGTGGCACGGTGTGAGGGACCGCGACCGCAGGAGAGGCCGATGCCGACGAGCAAGAGCGACAGTCGTTCACTGACGCCCTGGATCGTCGGGGCGCTGGTCGTGATCATCATGCTGGTCGTCTGGCTGGTGACCTGACCGCACCGCTGCCTGCTCCCCCTCGGGCCTTCGACGAGACGCCGGCTGCGCTGATCGGCTCATCCGCGCGCTAGGGTCACGTCCGGTTGAGCGGCCGGACGGTCGGGTTCCCGCCAGGCGCCGACGTCGCCGACGCGCCATCGTCGAGGCCCGTCCCGAGGAGGCGACCATGCCCCCCATCAACGACCTAGACCAGGAGCCGACCGTCGACGCGGACTCGCGTCCCGAGGCGATCGCCTCCGAGCAGCGGCACGATCCACCCGACACCGCGGTCGGTACTGCCGATGGCGAGCCGTCACGCCGAGAGGAGTCGACGGTCGCGGCCTCGCGGGGCGTGGACGCGGCCGAGGCGCGGCAGGTCGCGGAACGGGCTCGCGAGCAGGCATGGGAGCGCCCCAGCTTCGGGCGCCAGCTGTTCCTGGGGGACCTCGACCTCGACCTCATCCACCCGCTGCCACGACCGAGCGCAGAGGACCGAGCTGCCGGGGAGGAGTTCCTGGAGCGGTTCGAGCGCTACCTCACCGAGAACGTCGACCCCAAGGCCATCGAGCGTGACGCGATGATCCCGGTCGAGGCCATCGACGGGCTGCGCGAGCTCGGCGCGCTGGGGATGAAGATCCCGACCGAGTACGGCGGACTGGGCCTGTCCACGACCTACTACCTCCGTGCTCTCGCACTCGCTGGGTCGTGGCACGCATCGCTGTCGGCGCTGCTGTCGGCGCACCAGTCGATCGGCGTGCCCCAGCCGGTGGCGCTCGCGGGCACCGAGGAGCAGAAGAGGGAGTGGCTGCCCAGGTGCACCCGTGAGATCAGCGCGTTCCTGCTCACCGAGCCCGACGTGGGCTCGGACCCCGCCCGGCTGTCCGCGTCGGCGACGCCGACGGAGGACGGCAGCGGCTACGTGCTCAACGGGGTGAAGCTGTGGACCACCAACGGGGTCATCGCCGACCTCGCCGTCGTGATGGCGCGGGTTCCCGAACACGAGCACGGGCCCGGTGGCATCAGCGCCTTCATCGTCGAGTGCGACGCCCCCGGCGTGGTGGTCGAGCACCGCAACGAGTTCATGGGCTTACGCGGCATCGAGAACGGCGTCACCCGGTTCACCGACGTCCGGGTGCCGCGTGAGAACCGCATCGGCGGCGAGGGCGAGGGCCTCAAGATCGCCCTCCAGACGCTGAACACGGGCCGGCTGTCGCTGCCGGCGATCTGCTCGGCCGCCGGCAAGTGGGCGCTCAAGATCGCCCGTGAGTGGAGCGCCGAGCGGGTGCAGTGGGGCAGCCCGATCGGCCAGCACGAGGCCGTCGCGGAGATGATCTCGTTCATCGCCGGAACGGCGTTCGGGATGGACGCGGTCGTGGAGGTGTCCTCCGCGCTCGCCGACGAAGGCGGCAAGGACATCCGCATCGAGGCCGCCATCGCCAAGCTCTGGGCCAGCGAGATGGCGTGGCAGGTCAGCGACGTGCTTATGCAGATCCGCGGCGGACGCGGCTACGAAACCGCTGCTTCGCTCGAACGCCGCGGGGAGCGCCCCGTGCCGGTCGAGCAGGTGATGCGCGATCTGCGTATCAACCGCATCTTCGAGGGCTCCAGCGAGATCATGAAGCTGCTCATCGCCCGTGAGGCGGTCGATCAGCACCTGTCGGTCGCGGGCGAGCTCATCGAGCCGGATGCGACCGTCGGTGAGAAGGCCCGCACCGCGGCCGCGGCGGCACGGTTCTACGCCGGATGGCTGCCCGGTCTGCTCGTCGGACGCGGCACCGTTCCCATCGGGTACAGCTCGGAGTTCGGCAGCCTCGGCGAGCACCTCCGCTACGTCGAGCGCACCGCCCGCAAGCTCGCGCGTCACCTGTTCGCGGCGATGTCGCGGTGGCAGGCGAAGCTCGAACGCAAGCAGAGCTTCCTCGGACGGATCGTCGACATCGGTGCCGAGATGTACGCCATCGCGGCCGCGTGCACCTACGCCCGCGCGCTGGCGGACGAGGGCATGGGCGACCCGGCTGCGGTGCGCGACCTCGCCGACCTGTTCTGTCGCCAGTCACGGCGCCGCATCGAGCAGAGCTTCGACGCGCTGTGGGACAACGACGACGACCTCGGCTACGACCTCGCCCAGCGCACCCTCGAGGGCGAGATGATGTGGCTGGAGTGGGGCTTCCTCGACCCCTCGGGCGACGGCCCGCTGGTCGGCGAACCGGCACCGAGCCCCGACGTCCGGCACGACCACCCGGCCGCGCCCACGCCGGCGGGCTCAGCCGGCTAGCTCGAGGACCAGGGCTGGCGAGAGGTCGATGCGCTGGTCGAGTTGGCAGACCTCGAGGGGTCCGTCCCGGGTCGAACGGAAGACCCTGCCGACGAGGTGCAGCACCACCACGCGACCGACCGGGGCCTCGGGGACCAGGGCAGGAACGAGGCGACCGGGGAGGCTCCCCTCGACGGTCGTGCGCCGCGAGAAGGGCGGCACCCGGAGGACGGGGGCCTCGTCGTGGAGCGGCTGCGGTCCACCGGCGACGAGCACGTGGGCACGGAGCACGGCGGACAGCAGCTCGCGCTGGTCGCAACTGGCCGCGACACGTAGCCGTAGCCGGACCATCGGCTCGGCACGGGCCCGATCGAAGGCGACGTCCTCGACGGTGACGCGTCCAGAGACGCGTGCGGCACCTGCTGCACCCGCGTCAAGCCCTCTCGATCCATGTTCAGACCGTGACAGCCGGGGACCAGGTGCGGTGCCGTCACCTCCGCCCGCGCGGGCGAGGGTGGCTGTGTCAGCCTGTGGCTTCGTCAGGCCAAACGCACATCAGGGTGCTCCTGCAGCCCTGACCGGGACGCTCGGACAGGGTCCGACCGTTCCGACTCGACCACGTAGCTGGTAGGCGTGCGTCACGCGTGTCGTCGGAGGTGGGGTGGCGGGTAACAGCCGGGCGGTCGTGGAGTGGATCGCCGTGGCGGTCCTGGCCACGGCATCGTGGTCCGTCGTCGCCACCGCCTCGACCGCGCAGCCCGAGGGCTCGGACCAGGGCCGGGTGCTGTTCCAGCGCGACTGCGCCGTCTGCCACGGCCCCGAGGGCAGCGGGACCGACCGGGGCCCCAGCCTGGAGCGGTCGGGGACCGCCCTCGTGCACTTCATGCTGACGACCGGACGGATGCCGATCGACCACCCCGAGGAGCCGATCCAGCGGCGCCCGCCCGCGTACACCGTGGATCAGATCGAGGCCATCGTGGCGCACGCCGCGACGCTGACCCGCGGTCCCTCGGTCCCCGAGGTCCAGATCGATCCGACGCTGCAGGCACGCGGTGGCAACCTGTTCCGCCTCAACTGCGCCGCCTGCCACCAGCTCGCCGGCACCGGTGGGGCCCTCGTCGACCTCGAGGTGGCTCCGGCGCTCGACCAGGCCACCGCCCAGCAGACCGTCGAGGCCATCCGGGGCGGGCCCGGGACCATGCCGGCGTACTCCGAGGCGCAGATCGGCGCCGAGGACGCGGACGCCATCGCGGCCTACGTGACGCTCGCGCTGCGCCAGCCCGCCGACCCCGGGGGGCTGAGCCTGGGGCACTTCGGCCCCTGGAGCGAGGGCTTCATCGCGTGGTTGGTCGGCCTGGGAGGTCTGCTCGCCCTCGCGGCCTGGATCGGGAGGCGCACGTGAGCCAGCCGCCGGAGGGTGGGGACCCGAAGGGCACCCTGGCGATCGTGGCCTTCGCGGTCGCCATCGTCGGGGCGGTGTCGTTCGCGACCATCTACAGCCTCGGCGAGGGTCACTTCGGCGGGGCGTTCAACCAGCTCCTCGGCGTCAGCGTCGCTGCAACGATGGGAGGGCTCGGTGTCGGCCTCGTGGCGTGGGCCAAGGCGCTGATGCCGCCAGGACCACACGTGGAGGAACGTCACTTCCCCCACCCCACCGATCCCGAGGGGCTCGAGGCGAGCGTCACGGAGGGCGCGCGCGACATCGGCCGGCGCCGGCTGTTGGGACGTCTGCTCGCCGGGGCAGCCGGGGCCGGGGGCCTGGCCGCGCTGTTCCCCCTGCGCTCGATGGGCCCCGACCCCTTCCCGGAGCGGACCCGCACGGGTTGGCACGCCGGCCGTCGGATCGTGGACGAGGAGGGGGCGCCGGTCCGGGTCGACGACCTCGAGGTCGACAGCGTCCTGACCGTGTTCCCCGAGGACGACCCACACCGCGCGGACAGCCAGACGGTGCTGCTGCGGGTGCGGCCCGAGGTCGCGGAGGCGTTCCACGGCGGCGCGGCGACGCCGCACGGCTACGTCGCGTTCTCGAAGGTCTGCACCCACCTGGGCTGCCCCGTCGGGCTGTACCAGCCCGAGACCCAGCGCCTGCTGTGCCCCTGCCACCAGAGCGCCTTCGACGTGCCCAGCGGCGCCGTGCCGATCTTCGGGCCGGCCACCCGCGCGCTGCCGCGCCTGCCGATCGAGGAGGTCGGCGACGGCTTCCTCGTCGCCACCGGCGACTTCCCCGAGCCGGTCGGGCCCGGGTTCTGGACCCGCCCCGGCGTCGATCCCGAGCCGCAGCGGTGATCGAGAAGCTCGCGCGCGCCATCGACCGCCGCATCGGAGCCTCCGGCTTCGCCAAGGACAAGGCCGACAAGGTCTTCCCGGAGAGCTGGACGTTCCTGTTCGGCGAGGTCGCGCTCTACGCGTTCGTGGTCCTGCTGATCACCGGCACCTACCTCGCCCTGTTCTTCGACCCGTCGCACACCGAGGTCGTCTACGAGGGCCGCTACCTGCCGCTGCGCGGAGAGCAGATGTCCGCCGCTTACCGCTCCGCCATCGAGTTGAGCTTCGACACCCGCGCCGGACTGCTGATCCGGCAGATGCACCACTGGGCGGCACTCGTGTTCGTGGCCTCGATCGTGGTGCACGTCCTGCGCGTGTTCTTCACCGGCGCGTTCCGCCGACCGCGCGAGATCAACTGGGTCATCGGCGTGACGCTGCTCCTGTTGGCGATCTTCGAGGGCTTCGCCGGCTACTCGCTGCTGGACGACGTGCTGTCGGGCGTCGGTCTGCGCATCGGGCACGGCATCGTCGAATCGATCCCTCTTGTGGGGACGTGGACGGCTTCGCTGCTGTTCGGGGGGGAGTTCCCGGGCGAGGCCATCCTGGGGCGGCTGTTCGTCGGCCACGTGTTCCTCCTCCCCGCGCTCATGGCCACGCTGGTGGGCGTGCACCTCGCCTTGATCGTCCGCCAGTACCACACCCAGTACCCCGGGCCCGGGCGGACCCAGCGCAACGTGGTCGGTGTGCGGGTGTGGCCCACCTACGCCGCGAAGTCGGTGGGCCTGTTCTGCATCGTGTTCGCGGTCATCGCCGCGCTCGGGGGCCTGGCACAGATCAACCCGGTGTGGCTGTACGGGCCCTACGACCCCTTCCTCGTCACGACCGGGGCGCAGCCGGACTGGTACCTGGGCTGGGTCGAGGGCGCGCTGCGGCTGTTCCCGCCCTGGGAGATCACGATCGGTGGCTACCTCATCGCCAACCCGTTCTACCCCGCGGTGCTGTTCCCTGGGCTGCTGTTCGCCGCGCTGTACGCGTACCCGTGGATCGAGCGCTTCCTGACCGGCGACGACCGCGACCACCACCTGCTCGACCGCCCTCGCGACCGACCCTTCCGAACGGCGTTCGGCGTCGCAGCGTTGACGTTCCTGGCCGTGGTGTTCATCGCGGGCAGCCAAGACGTCATCGCGTACCAACTCGAGGTCTCGCTGCTCGGCATCATCTGGTTCCTGCGCATCGGGGCGCTGGTGCTGCCGTTGCTCGCGTTCGCGATCGCGTACCGCGTCGCCTCGGATCTGAAGGCCTCGAGCCACCGCCCCGCTGGCGAACAGGCGTACCGCGAGCTGGAGGGCGGGGAGGACGGCGGGGAGGCGGAGGGACCCCAGCGCTGGCAGGTGCTGGCCGGGGCGCTGTCGGCACGGTGGGGCTCGTCGCGGTGGTCGTCGCGGGAGCCGCGGTGAGCGAGGACCAACTCGACCGCTACCGGCGCATGCGCGACTTCGCGTCGACGCCGGAACCGGCCGGGGCGCCGGTGGGCGAACCTCCGACACCCGACGAGCCCCGGTTCGTCATCCAACAGCACGACGCCACGCGTCTGCACTGGGACCTGCGCCTCGAACACGACGGTGTGCTGCTGTCGTGGGCGCTGCCGCGCGGCGTCCCCTGGAGCCCCGACGAGAACCGCCTCGCCGTCCACACCGAGGACCACCCCCTCGAGTACCTGAACTTCCACGGTGAGATCCCGGAGGGGCAGTACGGCGCCGGGGAGATGACGATCTGGGACCGCGGGACCTACGTGCCGGAGAAGGTCGAGGACGATTCGGTCACGGTGACGCTCAAGGGACACCGGGTCGAGGGCACGTTCGCGCTGTTCAGCATCGGCGACCGGGACTGGATGATCCACCGCAAGGTTCCACCCCAGGATCCCGAGCGGCGCCCCGTCCCCACCGACCTGCGCCCGATGCGCCCCACGCCCGGCGAGCTGCCCGACGACGGGTGGGGCTACGAGATCCGGTGGGTCGGGGCGCGGACGCTGCTGACCAACGACGCCGGCCACGTCACGATCGTCGACGCGGACGGTGAGGAGCTGTCGGACCGGTTCCCCGAGGTGCGCCGGATCGGTCGGTCGCTCGCAGCCATCGAGTGCGTGCTCGATGCCGTGATCGTCGGGGTCGGCCGCGACCGTCAGCCGGTGGCCGATCCGGCGAACGTCGAGCGGCGGCTCGACGCGAGCAGCGCGAGCCAGTGGCGACGACTGTCGGAGGACCGCCCCGTCGCCGCCATCCTCGTCGACCTGCTGTGGCTGGAGGGACACCCGGCGCTCGCGCTGAGCTACGAGGCGCGGCGCGAGCTGCTCCTCGAGCTCGAGCTCCAAGGCCCCGCGTGGCAAGCGCCCCGCCACCACACCGGGGACGGCGGGGCGCTGCTGGAGGTGGCGCGAGCCCAGGGGCTGGCCGGCCTCGTCGCCAAGCGCCTCGACAGCCGCTACGAGCCTGGAGCGACCAGCCCCGACTGGATCGAGGTCAGCGCGAACCGAACTTGAATGGTTGGGGGCAGCTGCATGCACCCGAGTATTCAAGTTCGCGCAGATCGATGGTGACGGTCGAGGTCAGCTCCCGATCAGCTCCCGATCAGCTCCTTGACCTTGTCGCGCATGCGGTCGAAAACGCCGACGACCGGGCCGGCCGCGGCGCGGACCTCGGGCGTGGTGGGAGTGTTGGGGTGGGGGTGCGTCGGGGCGTTCTGCTTCACCTTCTCGAAGCCCTCCCCCATCTGGGCGAGCCGTTCCGCACTGAGCTCCTGGCGCAGCAGCGGGTGCTCCTCGTTCTCCTCGTGCTGCGCGTGTTGGAGGACGTCGTCGCGGAGTTCGGCGAAGGCGGTGAGGAACTCCTCGCTCTCGGGGTCCATGCTCTCCATGTCCGCGAGCAACTGCTCGGCCTTCGACTCCTCGTCGAGCAGCGACTCGGCGATCGGCTCGCCGTTCGACACTTCGTCGCGCAGGGTCGGGTGCACGATGGCCTCCTCGGCCGCCTCGTGCCGGGCGAGCTCGTACACGAGCCGCTCGAACAGCTCCTTGCGCGCCGTGGGTACCGCCGTCTCGAGCTGTTGGAGCAGCGCACGCACCTCGTCGTGGTCGCCCTGGATCAGTTGGACGATGTCCTGTGCCACGGTGGGTTCCTGTTGGTCGCGTGCTACATGGATACCGGCAACCGAGGTCGTGACCTCGCCGCGTCCCCGACCACCCGGCGTAGGCCGCGACCCGGCTCCTCGATGTGGATCGGGCAAACCGGTGAGGGCCAGGAGGCGCGACCGGACCTCGGTGAGCAACTCCTGTGCGCGACGGCGGAGGGCGACGTCGCCCAGATCCAGACGGGCGACCTCCGCGTGGGCCAGGTCGATGGCGGTCACGTCGTTGGTGACCGTCATCAGCCGCGCCACGCAGGTGCTGATGTCGGTCGGGGCGCTGAAGGCCATCCCGAGCGCACATGCGGCGAGGTAGCTCGCGTCCTCCCGAGCGTGGCCCGGAGAGATCGCGTTCTTCGTCGTCACCATGACCGCCACCTCCCAACGAGCGCGGACGGAACTTGACGCGCAACGGACGCTACGGTCCGGCTGGCGCACGCGGCCCGGATCGCGGAGCCAACCCGTGGCCCGGGGATGCCACGGCGCGCCCCGGCGGTGGCCGGGTGGTCGCCGCATCGCGGCGTAGCCAGCGCAGGAACGCGATCGCCCCGGCGATCACGTAGGCGAGGCCGCCCGGGAACCACATCAGGCCCCCGGCGATGTGCTGATCCTCGAGCGGGCTCAGGCCCCACGCGGCGGGGCCGGCACCCGTCGCGGGGAGCAGGCCCCGGTCGCTGAAGGTGAGCAGCCCCGCCAGCGCGCCCGAGAGCAGCATGCTGATGAAGACCGCCCCCACGCTGGCAGCCGTCGCGTGTCGTCCTCGCGCGTCCGCGACGACCCACCACAGCACGACCGCCCCGAGGAGCATCGTGGCGTGCTCGAGCGCGTGGAGGGTGGGATCGGACGCGGCGGCGGCGTACAGCACGGGGATGTGCCACACGCCGAACGTCAGCGCGTGGGCGAGCACGGCGACGACGGCCCAGCCGACATCCCCTCCGGGGATACGCGGCCGCAGCCGTTGCAGCCGCCCACGGGCACGGGGCGGGAACGCGAACGACAGAGCCAGACCCGTCCGCGCGAGCACCAGGAGAGGAGCGATCACGATCGTCAGCACCAGGTGCTGTCCCATGTGTGCCGAGAACAGGTCCGCGCTCAACGCCTCGACCGGGCCGAGCAGCGCCCCGCCGGCGACCGCCATCGCGGCGGCGAACGCCCCGACGCGCCACCGCGGCAGCGCGCGGCGCCCGGGCTCCCCGCGCCACAGTCGTGCGACGCCCCGCGCGTACAGGGCGGCCGAGCCGACGATCGCCAGGACGATGCTCACGCCGCTCACGGCGTGCACGGGTGGAGCACGAAGACGGGGACCCACTCCGCGACGATCGCCAGAGCGGAGACGGCGTTGAGTAGCACCCCCATGGCGCCGAGGAACGCGACCCCGCCGACGCCGCGCTCGCGCTGGCGCCAGAACGACCACGCCGGGATGATCGCGGCCAGCGTCGGCACGAGCGTGGCCACTGACAGCAGGTGCAGCACGATCGCGCCGGGCCCCTCGCACGCGAGCGGCGAGAGCGCCGCCATGCCGGTGATGTGGATGCCCCACAGCACGATGCCGGCGGTAAGCGACACCCACAGCAGCGGGCCGACCGAGTGCGTGAGGCGCTCGGTCACGTCCGGCCCAGCACGTTCGGTACCAGGTACAGCGACGAGAACACGACCACCCAGATCGCATCGACGAAGTGCCAGTAGACGCCGGTGAGGCTCAGCATCGTGTGTCGCTCGCGCGTGACCCGGCCGCGCCACACGTGGACCAGGACGAACGCGAGCATGACGATGCCGACCAACAGGTGCACGCCGTGGAAGTTCAGGATCGTGATGAGCACCGCCCCATAGGTGTGCTCGTCGGGGCGCAGCTCGTCGACGAGCTTGGGCTGCTCGTGCACGTGCGTGCCCAGGAAGTAGCCGGCCATGGCGAGCGCGACGATGCTCCAGACCGCCGTCCACGCCGCCGACCCGCGCCGCTCCATCGCCCGTTCCGCCAGGATCATCGGGACCGTGCTGCCGAGCAGGACCGCGGTCCGGACGATGGTCTTGGGCAGCTCCGGCAGGGGCAGCTCCTCGGGTGGCCAGGCACCCTCGTGGGCGCGGTAGTAGAAGTAGACGAACAGCAGCAGGGCGAACAGCACGCTCTCGGTCACGACGAGGCCGATCAGTCCCCACGACGAGGTGGATCGGCCCGGCCGGATCGCGATCGTGGGGCCGCTCGAGGTCGTCCCGACCGAGCTCACCGCCCCACCTCCTGGGCATCGGCGTGCGCCAGCTCCACCGGCTCGTCGTCCCAGTCGGGCCAGAACCACGTCGCGAGAGCCAGCGCGATCACGCCGACCCCGAACAGCCCTAGCCAGGGCGAGCGGACCAGCGCCCCATAGGCCCCGATCAGCATCCCGACAGCGACGACGAGGGGCGAGTAGGTGGGACTGGGCATGGGCATCACGGCCTCGTCGACGGCGTCGACGCCGCCGGTCGACAGCGTGTAGTGCTCCTCCTCCCCCTCTGGTGGCAGCAGCACGGGCCCACCCCGCACGCCGCCCTCCGCGGCGTCCCACAGCGGGTAGAGGCTGTCCACCACCGGCATCTGCTCGAAGTCGTACTCCGGCGTCGGCGAGGGGGTCGCCCACTCGAGCGAATCGCCGCCCCACGGGTCGGGCCCCGCCGGGCGGCCGCGGTAGCGGCTCCACACGAGCGTCACGACCGCGAGCAGGAAGCCGGTGGCGAGCACGTAGGCGCCGATGCTCGACAGCAGGTTCAGCCCGTCCCACCCCACGCCGCTCTCGTAGGTGTAGATCCGCCGCGGCATCCCCCACAGGCCGAGGATGTGCTGGGGGAAGAAGGTCAGGTTGAAGCCGATGAACGCGAGCCAGAAGGCGGTCTTGCCGGCGCGGGGAGCGGGCAGACGTCCGGTCAGCTTGGGCCACCAGTGGTAGAGCGCCGCGAAGATCGGGAAGACCGAGCCGCCGACGAGCGTGTAGTGGAAGTGGGCGACGACGAAGTAGCTGTCCTGTGCCTGGAAGTCGAAGGGCACCATCGCGACCATCACGCCGGTGATGCCGCCCAGCAGGAAGATGAACATCATCCCCAGCGCCCACAGCATGGGTGCCTCGAAGCGCGGGCGCCCCTCCCAGAGCGTCCCGATCCAGGCGAAGAACTGCACTCCGCTGGGGATCGACACGATGAAGCTGGCGGCGGCGAAGAAGCTGAGGGCCAGGTAGCCCAGGCCGGTCGCGAACATGTGGTGCGCCCACACACCGAAGCTGATGAAACCGATGGCGACGAGCGCGGTGACCACGAGCAGGTGGCCGACGAGGCGCGCCCGCGCGTGGACCGTGATCACCATCGAGACCACGGCGGTGGCGGGGACGAAGACGATGTAGACCTCGGGGTGGCCCCAGATCCAGAACAGGTGCTGGAACAGCAGCGGGTCGCCGCCGGCCGCCGGGACGAAGATGGTGAACTCGAAGATGCGGTCGATGGCGAGCATGAGCTGCGCGAGCGTCACGGACGGGAGCGCGAACAGGATCATGAACGACATCACGACGATGCCCCAGACGAAGATGGGGATCCGGCTGACGCTCATGCCGGGGGCCCGCATCTTGAAGGTCGTGACGAGGAAGTTGATCGCACCCACGGTGGTCGAGACCCCCAGGAACGCGAGCCCGATGGCCCAGAAGTCGATGGCGACGCTGGGACTGAACTCGTCGCCGGTGAGCGGGACGTAGGCGAACCAACCGCCGTCGGGGATCTCGCCCACGAAGAAGCTGGAGTAGATGAAGATGCCCGACAGCAGGAAGATCCAGTACGACAGCGCGTTCAGGCGCGGGAACGCCATGTCGCGGGTGCCGATCTGCAGCGGCAGGAAGTAGTTGCCGAAGCCCGCCCAGATCGGGGTGTTGAACAGGAAGATCATCGTCGTGCCGTGCATCGTCATGAGCTGGTTGTAGAGCTCAGGCGACAGCAGGTCGTTGTCGGGGCTGGCGAGCTGGGTCCGCATCATCAGCGCCTGCACCCCACCGAGCAACAGGAACACGACCGAGGTGGCGAGGTAGCGCCTGCCGATGCGCTTGTGATCGACCGTCTTGAGGAACCCCACGATCCCGGGCTCGTCGGACCAGATCCGTTCGAGGCGCTCGACGTCGCGGGGCGCAGGGGCGGTGAGGGTCATCGTCGCCTCACCGCAGCGCTGTCAGGTAGTCGACCAGCCGCTGGTGCTCCTCCTCGGTGAAGGTCACGATCGGAGGCATCTCGGCGCCTGGCTTGAACACCTGAGGGTTGGCGATCCAGGCGGCGACGTTGCTCGGCTCGTTGGGCAGCGTCACCGCCCCGATGGTGCGGCGCGAGGCGAAGTGGGTCAGGTCGGGGCCGAGCACACCGTTGGCGGAGGTCCCGCGGATGGTGTGGCACGCGGCGCACGCGTTGCGCTCGAACGCGGCCTCCGCCGCACCATCGCTGACGACCGCCGAGGCCGCCTGCTCCTCGACCCAGCGCTCGAAGTCGGCGGGCTCCTGAGCGATGACGAGGACGCGCATGTTGGCGTGCTGGAGGCCGCAGTACTCGGCGCAGCGGCCGCGGTACTCCCCCGCCTCCGAGGCGTGGAGCACCAGCGTGGTCTCGCGGCCCGGGACGAGGTCGGCTTTGCCGCCCAGCTGTGGGACCCAGAAGCTGTGGATCACGTCGGGACCCCGGAGCGTGAACTCGACATCGACCCCGACCGGGATGTGGATCTCGTTGGCGGTGACCGCGTCGTGATCGGGGTAGCGGACCTCCCACCAGTAGCGGTAGCCGTCCACCTCGACGCGGAGCTGACCCTCGGTGCGCTGAGCCGCCAGGAACGCGAACGTCACCCCCATCAGTCCCAGCAGGATGAGCGTGGGCACGACGAGTCCGCCCACGACGACGAAGCGCTCGCCGCGGAAGGGAGACGGGGCGTCGCGGTGGCGCTGCACGAGCGCCGCGACGAGCAGTCCCAGCACGACGACGATGACGCCGACCGCGATCCAGAACGCGATGGTGAACAACCCGAGCTGGTCGCGGGCGACCGGCCCCCGGGGATCGAGCGCCCCGCTGCTGCAGCCCACCCCAGCCGCCGCCATCGTGACGACCGCGAGCGCGCAACGCCACCCCGCCACCGACGTCCAGCGACCTCGTCCGCCCATCCCGCGCCACCGCATGACCTGCGACGCTAGGCGCGGGGCCCACACGTGCTACGCGTCGCGGCGCCGACGAACGGACAGGGCTACCGTCGCCAGCCCGTCACCGCCTACGGTGCGACGAACGACGGGGCGCGCCGGCAGTGAGAAGCCGGGGCGCCGCCATCATGCGCAGGGTTGCCACGAGAGGGGAGGCACGTGAACGGTCCCCAACCGCCTGGATCCGCCGGACGATCCACCGCCGATCTGCTGCGGGACATCAGCCAGGACACCCGCGAGCTGGTGCGCGCGGAGGTCGAGCTGGCGAAGCTCGAGCTGCGCAACGCCGTCAAGGCGCGCATCATCGGCGTGGTCGCGCTGGCATCGGCCGCGCTCATGGCGCTCTACATCCTCTTCTGGCTGACGTTCGCGCTGTTCGCGGGGCTGGCGAACGCGATGTCGGACTGGCTCGCGGCGCTCGTGACCGCCCTGATCTTGATCCTGATCACCGCCCCGGCGGTCGTGATCGGGGTGGCGAAGATGCGACGGCCGTCGTTCCGGCCGGATGCGACCATCGAGACGATCGAGGAGAACGTCGCGTGGGCGAAACGACGGTTGCAGAGCTGACCCACCGGATCGAGGAGGCGCGGCGGCGCCTCGCTCGTGATCTGGACGAGGTCGTCACGCGGCAGGACGACATCCGTGCCGACGTGGTGCGCCGCGCCATCGCCCCGCTCGTGGCCGTGATCGGCATCGTCGTCGCGGTGGCGATCGGTCGACGCGTGGTGCGCCGACGCCGCGAGGATCGCCGCCTCCGCCGCGTCGTCACCGAGGCCCTCCACGACGCGGGGCTCGGTAACGGCTGAGGGCGTCAGTTGTTGCCAGGCGCGGCGCTGATGTCGGCGAGCGCCGAGTCCTCGTCGCGCATCACGGCCAGGTCACCGATCGCCAGGATGCCGACGGGGTGACCGTCCTCCATCACCGGCACGCGACGGATCTTGTCCTCGCGCATCTGGCGGACGACCTCATCGAGGTCGTCGTCCGGACCGACGGTATCGAGGTCGGTGCTCGCGACGTCGCCGAGGGTGCCGCTCTCCGGGGCGATGCCCTCCGCGATGGCGCGGACCACGATGTCACGGTCGGTCACGATGCCGAACGAACCGTCCATCTTCACGAGCACGTTGCCGATGTCCTCGTCGCGCATCCTCTTCGCGGCGTCGGCCAACGTGTCAGTGCTCTCACAGATCACGGGGTCGGTAGTCATGCGTTCTCTGACTGCGGTCACAGCAGGTCCTCTCCTCGGGTCCCAACAGCGAACATGCGTCGCGTGACGTGCCGGCGCGTGGGCGCGTTCCCCTCGGCTGGACACGGCCTTCCCGCCGCGCTGTCGTCCGTACGGGTGACGGTGGGCTCGAACCGTGGTCAGGCGTTCGCCCCGCGTGATCGAGTCGCGGGTCACTCCTCTTCGTCGCCGTCCGGCTCGTCCTCGTCGTCCCCTCCATCGAGGACGTCGTCGGGGTCGACATCCGCGCCGACGTCCGCGGCCGGCCCTGCGGTGGCCACGAACGACGGCGATCCGGTCAGCCCCGCGTCGGACTGCGTCGCATCGTCGGAGGTCTCACGCGGGCCGGGCTCGTCGGCATCATCGTGCGAGACGTCTTCAGGTCGGTCGTGCTCACCCATGGCTGCTCCGCTCTCGTGGGTCCTCGCCAACCGTGCCGCCCGCGGCGGGCGGGACGGTGCACCGGCATCGTCCGAACGGCCGGGCCCCTCCGAGGTGGGGCGGTCACCCTGGAACGCAGGTAGGGAGGGCCGGTCGGTCGGGAGGTGGCTCGGATGCCAGCAGCGGACGTCGATACCGCGGCTCCGCTCGTGCCCGAAGGCGCCGACCTCGACGAGCTCCGCGACGCCGCCGCGAGCTGCACCGCCTGCGACCTGCACCTGACCGGGACCCAGACGGTGTTCGGCGAAGGGCCACCCGACGCCGACCTCATCGTCGTCGGCGAGCAGCCTGGCGACGAGGAGGACCGCGAGGGCGAGCCCTTCGTGGGACCGGCGGGGCGCGAGCTCGATCGCGGGCTCGAGGCGGTCGGGATCGACCGGGACCGCGTCTACGTGACCAACACGGTCAAGCACTTCAAGTGGTCCGAGCAGCGGGGCAAGCGCCGCATCCACCAGAAGCCGAACACGATCGAGATCCGATCGTGCCTGCCGTGGCTGCGGGCCGAGATCGCGGTGACGCGACCGTCCGCGGTCGTCGCGTTGGGGAGCACGGCGGCGAAGGCGCTGCTCGGCTCCGACTTCCGCGTGACGCGCCAGCGGGGCGAGCTCCACCCCGGACCCGACGGCACGATCATCACCGCGACGGTGCACCCCGCCTCGATCCTGCGCAGCCGGACCGACGAGGAGCGCTACGCGGCCCGAGCAGCGTTCCACGACGACCTGCGCCGGATCGCGGCGCTGCTGGAGAAGGGGGTCACCGCCGCGCTCACGCACGCGACCGTGGACGAGCTCTACGCCCGGGCGCAGGAGCTCGACGTCTCCGGACGCTCCAGCATGGACAAGGCGGCTCTGGTAGAGGCGGTCGCCGCAGCGTTGTCACGGCCGTGAGAACTCGGCCGTCCGTCGGGGGTCGGGCTCGTCTGTGCCCCACCACGAGGTGGAAGGGTGGAGCTACCCGAGCGAACCAAACCGATGGAGGAGAACCCCATGCCAGCCGTCGCACGTGTCACCGAGATCAGCGCCAAGTCGGAGCAGAGCTTCGAGGACGCCATCAGGGTCGGCGTGGAACGGGCCACGAAGACGTTGCGGAACGTGAAGTCCGCGTGGGTGAAGGAGCAGCGCGTCAGCGTCGATGGCGACAGCATCAGCGACTACCAGGTGAACCTGCTCATCACGTTCGAACTCGAGGAGTGAGGGCCGGTTCGGCACACGGCAGCGGACGTGTGTGGCCGGGAAGCGAGGGATCCACGTGACCGAGGTGACGATCACCCTCGAAGCGGTCGCACTGCCGGGGATCCTCGAGGTCCCCACGGAGGCGTCCGGCCTGGTGGTCTTCGCTCACGGCAGCGGCAGCAGCCGTCACAGTCCACGCAACACCCAGGTCGCCGATGGACTGCGAGCTGACGGGCTCGCGACACTGCTCCTGGACCTCCTCACGGAGGAGGAGGCCCGCGACCGAGCCAACGTCTTCGACATCGCGCTCCTCAGCGACCGCACCGTCGCCGCGATCGAGTGGGCCGCGGGGCGCGAGGAGCTCGCGGACCTCCGCGTTGGCACGTTCGGGGCGAGCACCGGGGCGGCCGCCGCGCTGAACGCCGCGCGAACCCTGCCGGATCGGGTCGGGGCGGTGGTCTCGCGGGGCGGTCGCGTCGACCTCGCCAGCGACCTCGAGCTCATCGACACCCCGGCGTTGCTCATCGTCGGGGGCGACGACCGGGCGGTCCTCGAGCTGAACCGCGACGCCGCCGAGTACCTCGGGCACGCCGAGGTGGCGATCGTGCCGGGCGCCGGTCACCTCTTCGAAGGGCCCGGCGAGCTCGAGCGTGTCACCGACCTCGCAGGAGCGTGGTTCCGCAAGCACCTGCGCTGACATGGCAACGGTCCCGGTGGTCATCGGTGCGGGGCTGATCGGGTTGGCGCTCTTCGACGTGTACGTCACCACCATCGCCGCTGCCGCCGGTGGGGGTCCCTTCACCCGGGGTCTGTCGGTGGCGATCGCTCGACTGGCGACCGGTCTGCCGCACCGTGACATCCACCGACGGCTGCAGAGGTCCGGCCACGTGGTGCTCGTCGCCGTCGTCATCGGATGGTTGGTACTCATCTGGGGCGGTTTCGTGCTGCTGTTCCTGTCGGATCCGTCCTCCGTCATGAACAGCACGACGACGCAGAACGCCGGCATCGTCGCCAAGCTCGCGTACGCGGCGGGGGCACTGGCAGGTGCGGGTGCCGGCTACGTCGCCACGTCGGGCGGATGGGAGTTCGTCAACAACGCCGCTGCGCTGATCGGGCTCAGCTGGGCCGCCCTGACCCTGACGTACCTGTTCCAGGTCGTGACCGCGGCGTCGAAGCGCCGCGCCCTGGCCATCCGCATCCTGGGAGTCGCCGACGACCCGGTCGCGATGGCCGCGGCCGGAGCCGGAGAGCCCGATCTCGGCCTGCTCGGTCAACACCTGACCACGCTGGCGGAGGAGGTCGCCCTGGTGGCGCGCTACCACCACGCGCTTCCCGTCCTGCCCTACTTCCACACGGTGGAACGCCACGCCGCGATCGAGGTAGCCGTCGCCGTGGTCGACGAGGCCTTGACGATCCTCCACGCTCGTGACGGCGGTGTCCCGACCGCCGCTGTAGGGCCGATGCGGGCGGCGATCGGCGAGCTGCTGGGGAGCGTCCGGCTCACCGAGGAGCACCGCGACCCGCCGCTACCGGCGACCGAGCGCCTCGATGCGGAGGGTGTGACCGTCGACCCCGCTGAGCTGCGCGCCCACGCGGATGAGCTGTCCACGCGCCGTCGGCGACTCCGTGCCCTGGTCGAGGATCGCGGCTGGGACTGGTCCGCGGACGTCCTGCGAACGCCGCCGAAGCTGGGTCCACCCGAGAGGAGTGAGACGCGTGGATGACCTATGGCTCACGTGGACGGACGCGGGCTTGGTGATCCTCACCGCACTGGTCGCCTACGCCGCGATGCTCTCCCTCTCCAGGATCTTCGGTCAGCGCCAGTTCGCCACGGCGACGAGCTACGACCTGCCGTTCGTGCTCGCCATCGGCGCCATCATCGGACGCGTCATCCTCGTCCGGACGTCGCTGGGCGCCGCCCTTCTCGGACTCGTCACGCTCTTCACCGCCCACGCCATCACGGGGTGGTTGCACCACCACTGGGTCGCGTTCCACCGCATCACCCAGAACCGGCCGCGCCTCGTCGTCGCCCACGGCGAGTTCGTCGACGAGCAGCTCGAGCGGGCGCACCTCAGTCGGGCAGAGACGTTCGAGGCGGTCCGCGCGTCCGGCCACGCATCGCTCGCGGCCGTGCTGGCGGTGGTGCTCGAGCGCAACGGCGAGACGAGCGTGATCGAGCAGGGAGAGCCGATCGAGCCCGAGTTGTGGCGTGAGGTCGAGGGTGCCGACCGCCTTCTCGATCGCCCGCCACGATCCTGAGCCCTGGATCGCTCCTGCCCGGGGGTCGACCCACCCCTAAGATCGAGGCTCAGCGCAGCAGTACCGCGACCCCGGTGCCCAGGACCGCCACGCCGGTCAGCAGCCACGCCACGTAGTCCCCGACGTGGCCGCTGTGCACCGCGCGCAACGGGGTGACCGCCGCGCTGCCGGCTTGCGCGAGATGGCCCAACCAGCGTGGTCGGCGACGAGGCATCAGCGCCCCAGCAGCGACCAGCAGCGCGACCGCGAACCCGGCCGAGCCGATCGCGACGCCCTTGAGGGTCAGCCCGGGCGTCGCGGGGATGACGGCCTCCACCGCCTCACCACCGA
Source organism: Actinomycetota bacterium (assembly GCA_019347575.1). NCBI lineage: Bacteria > Bacillati > Actinomycetota > Actinomycetota bacterium. The sequence continues at coordinate 18,728 of JAHWKY010000039.1, forward strand.
GCACCAGCGCCTGGTACGTGTCCGGGGAGGTCAACGCGTGACCTGCCGACGCCGCGACCGACCGCACACCAGGGACGATCCCGGCCGCGAGGGCGGCGACGAGCAGCAGCGCCATCGGTACGGCCATGACGGCCGGTGTCCGACCGTGGGCCTCCTCGGTCTCGTACTCGTCCGCCTCCTCCGCGTCGGCTGCCTCGTGCGATGCAGCGGGGCGTCCCCAGCCGAGGAACACCCGCGTCGCCACGCGCACCACCGCGCCTGCGGTCAGCCCCGAGACCAGCACGAGACAGACCACGAGCCAGGCGTGGCCGTGGTGCAGGAGCGCCTCGTCGATGAGCTGCTTGCCGAGCGTGATGCCGAACGGCGGCGTGCCCGCGAGTGCGAGCCCCCCGATGGTGAACATCACCCCGACGACGGGTGTGCTCCTGCCGCGACCATGCAGCTCACCCTCGTCGACGCTGCCGTAGCGGTGCAGCACGATCCCCAGACCGAGGAACAGGGCGGCCTTGGTCGCGGCGTGGGCGACGAGGTAGAGGCCCGAGCCGGTCGCCCCGTCGGGATCGAGCATCGCGATGCCGGCGAGGATGACGCCGCTGTGCGCCACCGACGAGAACGCCAGCAGCCGCTTGATGTGGTTCTGCAGCGTCGCCATCACCGCCGCGACGACAGCGGTGAGGGTCGCCGCCGCCGTGAGGATCGCCCGCAGCGCGTCGACGTGGGACGCCAGCGCGTCCGCGAAGACGACCCAGTGGACGCGCGCGAACACGACCACACCGAGCTGGATCATGATCGCCGCGAACAACGCGCAGACGGGCGTCGGGGCAACCGCATGCGCGTCCGCGTGCCAGAAGTGGAACGGCACGACGGCGGCCTTGACGAACAGCCCGGCGGCGATCAGCACGTACGCAGCCAGCACGAGCGGGCCAGCATCGCTGCCGGCCAACACCGTGCCCGCCTCGGCGAGGTTCGGCGTGCCGGTTCGGGCGTAGACGAAGACTCCGCCGGCGAGCAGCAGCAGCGAACCGAGCGTGTTGCTGACGGCGAAGTTGATAGCCCCCTGCAGCGGGCCCTCGTGATGGATCCGGTAGCCAGCGAGCGCGTAGGCCGACACGCCGATGACCTCGTAGAACACGAAGAGGTTGAACAGGTCTCCCGACAGGACGAACCCGACCATGCCCGTGAGCAGCGTCAGCAGCAGCACCGGGTAAAGCGGCCGCACCTGCTCGAAGTAGCGGACCGAGTAGACCAGCGACGCCGTGACGAGGACCGCGGCCACCGCGGCGGTGACCGTGGCGGGCAGGTCTCCGACCAGCGGGATGCCGGGGATCGCCCCGGACGTCGGCTGCCAGCCGGCGATCCAGTGCACCGCCGGGCCGCGGGTCCAGCCTGCTGCGACCGCTATGAGCAACACCGCCGTCGACACCGTCGCGGCCTGCGCCACCGCGTCGGTCCAGCGGGACCCGCGTCGCCCGAGCACCATCAGGAGAGCAGAGGCGACCACCGGGATGACGAGCGCGATCGGCAGTGCGACGGTGGCGGTCACCCGTGCTGCGCCACGAGCTCGTTGGGATCGACCGTGCCGCGCGTCTTGTGGACCTGGACGGCCAGCGCCAGGAGTAGCGCAGACACGGTCGCACCCACGACGATGTCGGTCAGCGCCAGCGCCTGGACGAGCGGATCCGCGAGCGGCTCGACCGGCTCGCCCGGCTGCACGACCGGCACCGCGTCGCCTTCACGGAAGCCGACGCCGAGCAGGAGCACGTAGGTGGAGGACTGCGCCACCGACAGGCAGAGGGTCAGGTGCACGAGGTTGCGGCTGGTGACGATGCCGTAGCAGCCGATGATGAACAGGTACCCCACCAGCGCGGAGAGCAGTGGGTGCACGTCACTCGCCGCCCACGCGCAGGGCCTGGCCCACGAACTCAGCGAGGAGGACACCGATGCCGGCGGTCACCGCCACCCCGGTGGTGATGTTCAGCAGCGCGATGGTCCCCCCCGACAGGAGCTCGCCGAGCTCGCCGACCGGCAGGACGTTGCCGAGGTAGCCGCGGTCGAGCACGAGGCCGCCGAGTCCGCTCAGCGCGAACGCCCCGATGGCCAGCCCCTCCAGCCGCTCCAGCCGATCGACGGGAGCGATGCGGTCGAAGGTGTCGTAGTCGTGCAGCAGGTACAGCAGCAGCAGGGAACCGGCCAGCACGACGCCGCCCTGGAAGCCGCCACCGGGGGTGAGGTGGCCGTTCACGAGCAGCCCCGCGCCGACGATCGCCGTCACCCCGATGAGCGGGACACCCAGCGTCCGCACGGCGTCACCGCCGCGGAGGGTTCCGGCTCCGCGGGACTCGAACGGCGGTGTCTCCTCGTCTTCATCACGCCGGACGCGCAGGAGCAGTGCCGTTCCCGTGACCGCAGCGAACAGCACCAGCTCCTCCCCCAGCGTGTCGAGAGCCCGCAGGTCGTACAGGACGGCGGTGACGGTGTTGGCGGTGTGGCGCTCCTCGACGGCGAGCTCGGCGAGGCGCTGCCCGACGAGATCGTGGGAGAGACCCGGATCGGCCAGCGCACCGAACGCGGCGACCATCAGGACGGTCAGTGCCGCTACCGCTGCACCGAACAGCACCACACGCGCCGTCATCGGGCACCTCGGATGCGTGCCAGTGCGAGGACGACCATCGCGGGGACGGCGATGCCGCCCACGACCACCTCCGAGATGGCGACCTCGGGAGCGCGCAGCAGCACGAACAGCAGAGCCAGCGTCAGCGCGAGGCCGCCGGACGCGACCGATCCCTTGAGCGGATCGCGGATGAGCACGACGCCGGTCGCGGCGACCGCGACCAACGCGGTGGCGATCACCATGGGGACGGTCACGATGACCCCGCGATGTCCTCTACGTGCCACTCGCCGCGCTCGCGGACGTGCTCGGCGCGGGCGAGCGCGTGGGACACCAGCGGCGCGCCCAGCAGGACCAGGAGCGCCACGACGACCGTCGGCCCGCTCGCCCCGGGCAGCTCAAGCACGATCGCGAGCGCGATGGTCACGATCCCGACCGTGGTCGCCGCTCCCCCGAAGTGGAGCCGGTCGCGGGGGTCGGGGCTGACGAGCGTGCCGGTCGCGGCGACCGTCGTGGCGGCGACGCCGAGCACGAGCAGGACCCCGGTGACGGCGGTCACAACCAGTGCTCCAGGAAGCGCGCGTACAGCAGCCCTCCGATGACGGTGACAACGGCGAGCACGACCGCGACCGGCAGCAGCGCCGTCTCGCTGAGGTCGGCCGCCAGCACGAGGATCACCAGCAGCGTGATCGTGCCCGCAAGCTGCAGCGCGGCGACGCGCGCCGGGGCGCTGCCGTGCATCGTGGCCACGAGCGCCGTGGCGAGAACGCCCAGCAGCGCGACCGCGGCGAGCGTGAACATCACGGCAGCCGAGGATGCACGTCGTCCTCGGGATCGCCACCGCCGCGCAGCCGGTGCACGACCAAGACCTGCTCGTCGGGGTCGATCCCGATGGCGAGCGTGTTCGGTGTCAGGGTCACCGCCACGACGCCGAGGGTGACGTACCCGTGCTCGCCCACGGCCTCTCCGACGGGCACCGCGACGACGTCGGCCGCGGAGGGACGACCGCGGGAACGCGCCAGCGCCTCCCGGGACAGGGTGAGCAGATCGCGCACGACACCAGCTGGGACGGAGGCCAGCACCCGGAGTGCGCCGGTCGGGGCGTGAACCTCTATCCCCATCTGGCGACGGGCGTAGCCGGCGAGAGCGGTGGCCGCCGCTGCGGCGACCAGCCCGGCCAGCGCCTGCGTGAGCTGGAAGCGGCTCGCGACGGCCAGCCACAGCAGCACACCGCATCCGAGCGCGCTCCACAGAGCCGGACGACGAAGGGCAGCCATGGGCGCAAGCTTCGTGCCGATCCTGTCCGTGTGCTGGGGCGGCCGGGTGTCCGACTGGCCGGGTCCACGACCCCACGAGGTACCGGCCGTACGGACATCCGCCCGGGCGTACGGTCCGACCACACCCTTTACGCTCGGACGGTTGCCGGAAGGGGCTGGGATCGTGGCTGGAACGCGTCATCTGCTGTACACGCTCGCACTCGTCATCGGGCTGACGGTCCCGCTGGCCGCCCCGGCTCAGGCCTTCCCCGTGTCGGGGGTCACCGGCGCCCCGTACGAGGCGTGCGCGCGGGTGTTCCCCGATCCCCACGCGTTCTGGCCCTCGCCCCAGCCACCTCCCAACCAGTCACCCTTCGCCAAGGGGATGGAGAACTGCCGCGCCCTCGACTTCATGGGCTGGGACGAGACCATCGCCGGGCTCGAGCTGCTCGCCAGCGACGACATGTTCGGCGACTTCATCGACGTCTACGACCTGTCCGATCCCGACGGCCCGTTCGCCGGCGTGCTCGACCTCGACGGCGGCGAGGGCATGAGCGCCGGCATCCCGACCGAGGACCTCGACCGCGACCCCGCGCCGCTGTACCTCGTGCGGGTCACCGACGAGGAGGACACCGGCACGCCCATCGACCAGCGCGAGCACTTCGCCTACACACTGTCGATCCACGGGATCGAGCGCGCCGGCGTCGAGGGCGGCGTGCGCGCCATCGAGGACCTCGCCACGTGGGCGTCGTGCGAGAAGCACGGCGACGACGCCTCCCCCGCTGACTGCGCCCTCGAGAACGCCGGCCCCGACAACCCCCACCCGCTGCTCGAGACCCAACCCGACGCATCGATCACCGCCGGCGAAGCGCTCAAGCGCAGCGTCGTCTACTTCACGCTGGCCAACCCCGATGGGTGGCGGCGGGGCGACAAGCAGAAGGCGTTCTTCGACCCCGGCGAGAGCCCCGGGTTCTTCTACCAGCGCTACAACGGCAACGGCGTCGACCTGAACCGCGACTGGCCGACCCAGGGGTTCACGTTCCGTCCCTACACGCCGTGGTCGGAGCCCGAGACGCGCTCGTTCGGCCGGGTGCTCCAAGCCATCGAGAACGACTGGAACGGCGGCATCGACCTGCACGGACAGCTGTTCGACCGCGCCTTCAGCTTCACGCTGATCGGCGGGGCGGAGCGGGCGTTCGACCAGGACCGCCGCATGCTCCAGTTCGTCCAGGGCGCCTGGGAGGACGCCGAGGAACGCCTGGCGTGGAACCCCATCATCAAGGGCAACGACGAGCCCGAGCCGTGCGTGTGGGTGGGCGGGACCTCCCCACAGGAGAGCGACGACCCCAACTGCGACCCGAGCAACCGCGTCTACGGCGTGCAGTACGGGACCGTGTGGGACACCATCGGCTACACGACCACCGGATCCAACGACGGCTGGCTGGGCTCGCCGATCGGGCTCAACGCCGACGCCGTCGGCAACGAGATGTCGATGTCGCACCTCAGCAACTGCGGCATCGGCACCTGCTACCTCACCGAGTTCGAGCAGCTGCACGTCGACGGCAACAAGTCGCTGATCTACGGGATGATCCACTACTCGCTGACGCCCGAGAACACCGACTTCGACTACGAGGGCCGCGCCGCGTACCTCTTCAACCCCGAGCGGATCCAGCACCTGGGGTCCCCGGCGACGACTGCCTCGGCCACGTTCCGCGACCTTCCCCAGCAGGACCCGATCTCGCTGACGATCAACCACACGCCGACCGAGACGGTCTCCGACGACATCGAGGTGCTCGGCCCCGAGGAGGGCATCTACAACGGCGGCATGACCGCGGTCGTGACGTGGAACAACCTCTCCGGCGTGGGGCTGGGGTCGCTCAACGAGATCGCGCTCGAGCGCTACCGCGGCGAGGAGGAGGACCCCGACCCCGACACCGACGAGCCCGACGACTGGAACGAGGTCAACACCTACTACAACCAGTCGTTCATCTACCTCCAGGGCGGGGCGCAGCTCGACGCCAACAACCCGCTGCCCGGCCGCTACCGCATCCGCGTGACCGGCGACGGGGCGTCGATGTTCGACGTCGACATCACCTTCAGCGACGAGGAGGCGTGGCCCGACCCGGGCCAGGCCCCATACGACGTGTCGAACATGGACTTCCTCGCCGATCTGCGCCCGTTCGCGGGCGAGGACGAGCTCGTCCCGGTGCCCTTCGACCAGGTCCTCGACGGGACCGCCGACCTCAGCCGCTTCGACACCGTCGTCGCCATCGACGACGCCATCCTCCCCGGCTTCGTCCAGCCGCGCCCCGCCATCCCCGCCGCCGAGACGCTCGAGGGCACGGCCATCGTGCCGGCGCCCGGGGCGGGCGAGCGCACCCCCGCGACCTCGGCGTTCGTGCCGTTCGAGCTCGAGCGGGACCAGGGCGCCATCAAGATCGAGGTCACCAGCACGGCGGTCGTCGACCCGGATCTGTACCTGCTGGTGGAGGACGCGGAGGGCAACACCACGACGGTGGCCTCCGGCGAGTCGGGCCGGACCGGCCTCGAGACGCTGACCTACCCCGACCCGGCCCCCGGCAACTACCAGCTCGAGATCCACAACTGGGCCGGCTCGGCGGGCCCCGCCGACTACACGATCGCGTTCGAGGGCGCGCCAGCGATCACCAACGACAGCGAGTTCTCGATCGCGGACCGCGACACGGTCGCCGCGCGCCTGAAGGCGTTCGTGGAGCAGGGCGGCAACCTCGTGCTCACCGACGACTCCCTGCGGGCGCTCGAGTGGCTGGGCTTCGTGCCGGCTGAGAGCGTCCGACGCACGCTCGTTTACGCGGGCCACGTGCAGTTCTCGACCGACGCCGGCGAGACCACGACCTACGACGATCCGCTGGCCGCTGACGTCGACCTGCCCGGCGCCGCCGAGGGGCCGGGTCACCGCCACCAGGTGAGCGAGCCAGTGCCGACGGGCTACGCCATCCTCGACGAGTCCGGCGGCGACCTGTCCACTCACCCTCAGTGGGGCGTGGGCGCCGAGCAGTTCGAGGAGGCCGCTGGCCGCAACGTCGGCATGCTCGGGGCGCAGGTGACGCTGGGCGAGCTGGCCCACGGCGACGGCGTGGTGCGCATCCTCGGCTCCATCGCCCCGGTCCCCACCGAGCAGTACGACCACCCGTTCGGGCTCGCATCGCACGGGGTCACCTACACGGGCTACAACGTGTTCCGCAACCTGCTCGACTGGACCAACCCCAACGGCACCGGCCCACCGCTGGAGCCGGCCGCCCCCGCCGCCCCGCCCCCTCCGCCGGTCGAGCCTGAGGCCGCCCCGCTGCCCACGACCGGTGGCGGGCTGATCCCGCTGGCGGCGTTGCTGGCGCTGCTCGGGGCGGGGGTGTTCGGACTCGCCCGGCGCCGCGTCACCTGACCGTCGAATGCGCCGTCGCCCCATGATGGAGGAGCCCACGGGTCCCCATGCGATCGGAGCCGTCGAGACCGCGCTCTCGACGGCGTGAGCGTTGCGAAGGACCTATCGACGGCGCGGATGCGGCGTCGCGAGAGGTAGGGGTGCGAACGGTCACGGCCGGGGCGTGCGGGGTGTCGCGCGCTGCGTCATGGTGGTCTCCACGCCGACGAGGAGGCTCGCCGTGACTGCGTGGTCCGTCGAGGCGGGCGGGCCTGTCCGCACCGTCGACGCCGGCGGGATGGATCTCGAACGCTTCCGTGCGGTGCTCCGCGAGACCGTCGATCTGCTCGAGGCCGCGGCCATCCCCCACGTCATCATGGGTGGCATCGCCGTGGCGGCACTCGCGCGGCCACGCTGGACCCACGACATCGACGTGTTCTTGCGCCCCGACGACGCCAAGCGTGCCCTCGCGCTCCTCGCTGAGAACGGCTACGACACCGAGGAGACCGACCCCGTCTGGCTGTTCAAGGCGATGAAGGACGACGTGCTCGTCGACCTGATCTTCCGCAGCGCGGGCGCGATCTACTTCGACGACGCGATGGCGGAACGCGCCATCGAGACCACCTTCCAGGGTGAGCGCATCCGCGTCGCGCCGCCCGAGGACCTGCTCGTCATCAAGGTCGCGGCACACAAGGAGGAGGGTGGCTACCACTGGTTCGACGCGCTCGCGCTCCTGAGCGTCTGCGCCATCGACTGGAGCCACCTGATCGCGCGCTCACGGCACGCCGTCCGTCGGGTGCTGAGTCTGCTCGTCTATGCCGACGGCTCCGACATCGCTGTGCCGGGCTGGGCCATCGACGCGCTGTGGCAGCAGGCCTACGGCGAGGCGGATCCGACGAGCGCTTCGATCGCGCGCCCCGAGACCGACGGGGCCGGGGCGTCCGCTCACCACGTCCTCCGCACCGACCCACGCACCTGCGACCTCGACATCGAGGTCCAGGTCCACGCCGATCGGGTCGTGATCACCGGCGAGGTCGCGACCGCGGACCGGCGCTCGGAGCTCGACCGCGTGGCCGAGGAACTGCTTCCGGGCAAGACGATCGACAACCGCACGCGCATCCAACGCGTCGATGGCCAGCCCACGGTGGAAGAGCTGGTGTGATCCGGATCGCAGCGGTCGGCGACGTCCACTTCGGGGCGGACGCGCGAGGGACCCTCGCGCCCCGCTTCGAGGAGCTCAACGGCCGGGCCGACCTGCTGCTGCTCGCGGGTGACCTCACCCGGCGCGGCTTGGAGGAGGAGATCGCCGCGCTCACCGACGAGCTCGCCCCGGTCGAGGTGCCGATCGTCGCCGTGTTCGGCAACCACGATGTCGAGTCGGGCCAGCAGGACGAGTTGCGCCGCCACCTCGAGGAGCACGGCACCCACGTGCTCGAGGGGGACGCGGTTCGGATCGACGTCGACGGCACGTCGGTCGGTGTGGCAGGCACCGTCGGCTTCGGCGGTGGCTTCCCCGGGGCGACGTGCGCGGACTTCGGCGAGCCGGAGATGAGGGCGTTCGTGGCGCGGGCGCGCGAGACGGCGGCTTCGCTCGAGTCCGCCCTGCGCAGCCTCGACACCGACTTGCGCATCGCGCTGACCCACTACGCCCCGGTGCGCGACACCTGCGCGGGCGAGAAGCCGGAGCTGTTCCCCTTCCTCGGCAGCTACCAGCTCGAGCAGGCGATCGACGCGGGCGGGGCGCGCATCGCCTTCCACGGCCACGCCCACCACGGGGTCGAGCGCGGCCGCACCGCCCGCGGTGTCCCCGTGCGCAACGTCGCACTGCCGGTGATCCGCGCCGCCTACAACGTCTACGAGCTCAGCCCCCCGTCCGTGGAGCACGTCGCCGCCCGCTCCGCCTAGCCCCCGCAGCGCCGCGCCTCCGACGCCCCGCCGTACCCGGGCCGAGGGCACGTCGCCGCCCCCGCTGCGTGGAGACCTGGCCTCACATGTGAGCACAGCTCCACACGAAGTGGTCCGGTCAGGCAGGGTGGCGGGCCGGTTCGGGGAGGGTGAGGACGACCGCGGGCGGGGCGGCCGGCAGCGTGACGGTGACGACGGAGTGGCCGTCCTCACGCCCGTACCGCAGATGCCCGCCCATGGCGCCGACGAGCCCCTTCACGATGGTCAGACCGTAGCCCGACCCGGGCAGCCCGTCCTCGTCCAGCTCCACGGCGCCGTCGCCACCGTCCACGACGCGCAACTCGACGTGGGCGTCGCGCGCCCCGACGTGGATGTGGATCGGCGGGGCGCCGTGACGCTGCGCGTTGTCGACGAGGTTGACGAGGACCTGTTCGAGTCGGTCGCGGTCGGCCCGCGCCACGACCCCGGGCGCGACCGTGCACCCCACCGGATGTGCCGAAGGTGGCGTGAGCCCGACGACCGTACGGACCACCTCGGCGACGTTGACATCCCCGAACTCCAGAGCGAGACGGCCCTCCTCCAGCCGCGCGAGGTCGAGCAGACCGGACGCGAGCCGTTCCAGCCGCTGCGCCTGCCTTCCCGCACCCTGCAGCAGCAGCTCCGTCGTCTCGCGATCGAGGTCGGGACCGCGGTCCTCGAGCGTCTGGAGGGTGCCCACGATCGTGGCCAGGGGGTTGCGCACATCGTGGCCGAGCGCCCCGATCAGGCGCCGGCGCCACGTGTCGATGCGCTGCAGGTCGGTGAGCGCGGCCGCGAGCCGTGCTCGCTCACGTCGCAGGTTGCGCGCCATCAGTCCGGCGACCAGTGCGATGAGGAGCCCGATGCCCATCCGGAAGGCGATGCTGTTGACGGAGAACGATCCCCCGAAGTCGGGGATGACGAGCGCCTCACGCGCCGCGTAGATGAGCGCGGTGATGGCCCAGGTGGACAGCGCCCCGCCGAGCCCGAACAGGATGGCGCCCTCCAGGGGGAGGATGAACAGCACCGCCCACAGCGCGGCGCCGGGGTCGAACGCGTTGAGCCACACGAACGCCCCCGCGACGAAGAGGTCGAGTCCGAGGCCGACCAGCGCCGTCACCCGCGCGAAGCGTCGCTCGCGGTCGAGCACATCGGCCAGCCACACCCCGACCGCACCGACCGCCAGCACGCCCATCAACGCCAGACCCGCTCCGAGCACCCCGTCGGGGTACGGGGGCACGCCGTGCGTCAGCAGGATGAGCAGACCCCAGGGGACCGCGACGAGTCGAGCGAGCAGCATCGCCCGCTGCGACCGACCGAGGTCATCCATCGGACGGTGCCTGAGCTTGGTGATGTCCGTGGCTCCTCCCGGCGTGAGACCCGTTGCGCACCCGTGCGAGCGCCGACAGCACCGGTGCGACCTTCGCGAGCCTCTGTCGGCATGGCCCGACCGCGCTCAAGGCGTCGCGTCCACGTGGCGTTGAACATGGCACCTCCGGGTGGGGTCCGGCCTCCGACCGAGCTACCCGGATCGGGAACGTCGAGGCTCATCGGGGCGTTGCGATGGTTGACTACACAACCAAGCCGCCGATCAGGCGGCCGCCACCGTGGAGACACCGTGCACGACGTGCTGATCGAGACCTTCCCCCTCGGACGAGTCTGGCCGACCGCCGACCCGTTCCTGTTCTGCGTCCACCACGGCGACGACTACCCGCCCGGCGACGAGGAGCTCGGCCCCATCGAGCCGCTGATCGGGCGCAGCATCGGGGCGGACTTCTCCGGTCGGGATGGCTGGAGCATGTACCACGGCTCGCTCGTCCCCGGCTTCCCCCAGCACCCGCACCGCGGCTTCGAGACCATCTCGTTCATGCGCCGGGGTCTCATGGATCACTCCGACTCGCTCGGGGCGGCGGCCCGGTTCGGTCGGGGCGACGTGCAGTGGATGACGGCGGGCGGCGGCATCGTGCACGCCGAGATGTTCCCACTGCTCAGCCGCAGCGATCGCAACCCACTGGAGCTGTTCCAGATCTGGATCAACCTGCCGCAGCGCGACAAGATGGTCCCGCCGCACTTCGCGATGCTGTGGGACCGCGACATCCCCAAGCACGTCGCGCTCGACCGCGAGGGCCGCGCCACCCGGGTGACCGTCGTGGCCGGGGCGATAGCCGGTCAGCGCGCCCCGAACCCCCCGCCCAACTCGTGGGCCTCCCGCCGCGACAGCGACGTCGCGATCTGGCACCTCGAGCTCGACCCCGGCACGTCGTGGACGCTGCCAACCGCGACGCACCGTGACACCAACCGCGTGCTGTACGTGTTCGGAGAGGGGTCGTTGCGCATCGGGGACCGGGAGCTCGCCAGCGAGCACGGGGCGCTGATCCGCTGCGACGTCCCGGTGACGATCACCGACACGGGTGCTGGGGTCGAGGCGCTGGTGCTCCAGGGACGACCCATCGGCGAGCCCGTCGTGCAGTACGGGCCGTTCGTCATGACCGACCAGTCCGGCATCCAGCGCGCCTACGCCGACTACCAGGAGACCGGCTTCGGCGGCTGGCCGTGGCCCGCCGCCGATCCCAACCACGGGCACACCCGCGGCCGCTTCGCCCACCACGCCGACGGTCGTGTCGAGGCGCCCGACCTCGAGCCGGACCCCGCCCCGGACCTCGCCGAGGTCTGACCCCCCTCGCCCCGCTGCGTGGAGACCTGGCCTCAGATATGAGCACAACTCCACACGCAGCGGGCGTCAGCGGCGGCCCGCGGCCGAGAGGCTCGCCAGCGCGGCCAGTCCGACCGCCAGCGCCCCGACCCCGCCGCCGGTCGCGGGGAGCGTCCCGGTCGGGGCGCCATCCACCGCCGGTCGGGGCGCGGGGTCACGGTCGGGGCCGGCGTCATCCGGGTCCGTCCTCCCCGGCGGCGCATCACCGGACCCATCACCGAGCCCGCCCGCGCCCCGCGGCGGCCATGCCTCGAGGAAGGCGATCGTGACCGCGGCGGCGTTGTCGCCGGCGAGGTGGCGGTAGGCGAAGAACTGGAACGGGAACCCCGGTAGCGACAGCGGGTCACCCTGGCCGTCGGAGGCGGCGCGGACGGCGAGGAACGGGGCGCCGTAGCGGGCGGCTGCGGCGGCGGCCGCGGCCGACTCCATGTCCTGGGACGCGTAGGTGTCGGTGGTCTCCGCGGGTGGGGTGAAGAAGCCGGTGAAGAACTCCGGCGTGGCCCAGTCCGGCGCGTTCACGGCGAAGTCGGCCACGTCTTGCGCGGTGCTGACGGGCGTGAGGCACGGCTGGCAGCCGAACACGTCACCGCCTCCGGGCACGCACGGCAGCGCATGGCCGTTGAAGGTGTCGGACGAGGTCCCATCGCCGCCGACGAACAGCTCGGGCTGGTGCTCTAGGGCCACCGTCGTGTCGAGGGTCTGCACGCCAGGGCAGACGCACGCATCGTCGCCGATCGGCACCACCGACCCCAGCGCTACCTGCCCCACCAGCGTGCGCGCCGTCGCGACCATCGCCGGGTCCGCGGCCAGCCACGTCTCCCCGCCGTCGAGGGTCCAGCGCTCGGGCACAGCCACGTCACCGATCCGGTGCACGCTCCCGGCCACCCCGGGGAAGACCACCGCGGTGATGTCGCAGCCAAGCTCCTCGAAGGCCGTCGCGACGGTGCGCTCGGCGTTGACGAGCCCGATGCCGGTCATGGCGATGATGACCCGCTCGTCGGCGAGTTGGCCGAGGTGGAAGGTGGCGTCCCCGACCCGGACGGTGTCGGCCGGATCGAGCGTCGCCGCGTCGAGCAGCGGCTGCACCTCCAGCGGCATCGCCCCGAGCACGAGGATGCGTTCGCCGCAGACCTCCTGCGCGAACGCGGCGGAGCTCGGCGCCACCAGCGCGCCCACCAGCGTGCCCAGCAGCGTGCCCAGCACGCTGACGATCAGCGTGGTGAACCTCCGACGCTGCACGGCACGCTCCCGACTCGGTCCCCGCTCCGAGGAGTTCGCCGTGGCGGGCCGGCACACCTCCCAGGTGCGCACCGTGGTCGAGCTACACGCTCGGCTGAGTGGCCCCATCGGGGAGGCGGAGGCGCGCGACGCTGCCTCCGCCCGGTCTCGGTTCGAGGATGACCTCGCCGCCGAGCCGGCCGACGAGCTTGCGCGTCGTGAACAGTCCGACACCGAGCCCGTCGTGCCTGCGCGTCGTCGAAGCGTCGGCTTGCGTGAACGGCTGGAAGAGGTGATCGACCAGGCGCGGATCGAAGCCTGGCCCGTGGTCGCGCACGAGGAACTCGACGATCCCGGCACCGACGGGGCGCGCGACGAGCTGGACCGCCTCGTCGTCCGGCGAGAACCGCAGGGCGTTGTCGAGCAGGCAACCGAGCGCGACCACGACGTAGTCGGGGACCGTCGTCACCTCGGTCAGGTCGCCTTCGATGATCCGCTCGATGCGCTCCCTCGTCACGGCGTCAGCAGCGCGGTGCACGGCCTGGTCGAGCAGCTCGTCGACCGCGACGGGCACCGCGACGAGCTCGTCGGGGTGTGACGCGTCCCCGACTTCGAGCACCATGGACACGAGCGACTCGAGCCGGTGTGTCGCCCGCCCCAGCGGACCGATCAGCTGCGCCGCGGACGCCGGTCGGATCTGATCCTCGAGGCCCCGGAGGAGCTCGGCCGTGCCCTTGAGGATCGTCAGTGGGGTGCGCAGCTCGTGCGAGATGGTCTGGATCAGCGCGGCGCGCTGGATCGCGAGCTCGTGGTGGTGAGCAGCGAGCTGCTCCTCGCGTCGCGCAACGTCGGCGTCGACCCGCTCGCGCTCCCGCAGCGCCTCGACCGCTGCACCGGTCAGCAGCGCCACGAACACGAGGAACACGCCCCGTTGCAGCCACGGCCCGTGCTCGTCGAAGCCGAAGCCGACGTCCGGCAACGGCACCAGCGGCCCGGCGAGGAACGCCGCGACGACCGCGGTCGCCAGGGCCGCGATCAGGCCCAGTCGCAGCCCCGCGATGAGAACGGGGACGTAGAACCAGTGACGGGAGACCGAGACCGGGCTGCCGGACTCGAAGGCGATGACCCACGCGCCGAGCAGCGTCGCCACGACGAGCGCCAGGCTCGACGGCGGACTGCCGCTCCGGACGAGCACACGCAACGGGTCGACCAACACGCGTCGGGCCACGACACGGAGCCGTCCGACGAACCCACCGGTGACCGTGTAGACCGACACGTTCCCAACCTCCGTTCGTACCGGCCGCGGCTCGGGTAGGTGAGCCGCCCATCGGTGCTCTCCCCCGGCCCCGTTCGACGCGGTCCCACCGCGCCCCCACACGCTGACCGGGGGTGCGAACGTAGGCCCGATCGGCGCTCACTCAGCGTCCCTCCCACGAACCTTCGGTCACGGACATTCCCCGACGCCCGGTTCGTCCCCTTCTGTCCGGTCCTGGCGAGACCATCCGGATGATGACAGTTCGTACCTAGCCCCCTACCCTGAGTGGTGAGTCCGGGGGGGAGGAGACGGGCATCGGTGGGCGGTGAGATGATCGATCTGTGGGACCACGTCGGCGACGTGGTCCTGAGCGTCGACGGTGACGGTCGCATCGCGGCCGTGAGCCCATCGGTGACCACGGTGCTCGGCCACATCCCCGGCGACCTCGTCGCCACGCCGGCCGTCACGCTCATCCATCCCGACGAGCGCGTGGTGATCGAGGCCTACCTCACGCGCACGACGCCGACCGCCTCACCCCGGACGCTGTCGTTCCGCGCGGTGACCGCCGACGGATCGTGGACGCCAGCGCGCGCGTGGGTCCACCCCGTGGAGGGCGAGGGGTTCGTCCTGGTGCTGCGACCGGTCGATGCGAGCGAGGAGCGTCTCGCCGAGTCGGAGCGGCGCGCGCTCGAGAAGCTCCAGCTCGTCGACGAGATGAAGCAGCGTCTCGTCGAGGCGGTCGCGCACGAGCTGCGTCACCCGCTGACCGTGATCTCGGGTTTCGCCCAGACGCTCCAGCGCCCCGGCTTCGAGGTCGAGCGGGAGCTCCTGGAGCGCATCGGTCAGAGCATCGGGGCGCAGGCCGACCGTCTGCAACACATCGTCGACGACCTCATCGAGTTCGACCGGGCCGGCCGGGGACTGGTCGGCCGGGAGCGTGCGCCGATCGACGTCGCGGACGTGGTGCTCGAAGCCGCCGATGACATCCCGATCGGCCCGCGTCAGCTGCGCGTCGCCGTGACACCGGTCCGCCTCCCGGCGGACGCGGGGCGCGTCCGCCGCGTCGTCCAGAGCCTGCTCGCCAACGTCGCCCAGCACACGCCGCCGGGCACCACCGCGTGGGTCCGGCTCACCGAGCAGGACGGCGGGGCGCTCCTCGAGGTCAGCGACGACGGGCCCGGACTGCCCGAGGAGGTCAGGAGACGCGCGTTCTCCCCCTTCGTCCAGGCGAACCCCGGGAACGGCTCGGGCACCGGCATCGGCGTCGGACTGGCGCTGGTGCGTCGCTACGCGGAGGCGCACGGCGGGCGTGCCTGGCTCGAGGACCGGGCCGACGGTGGCACGACCGTGCTCGTGTTCCTGCCGGGTCCTCCGGCCGCGGACGCCCTCACGGCGATGGCCGATGTCGGCAGCGGAGAGGGAGACCTGCCCGCCGAGGTCACGGTCGGGGCCGGCGTCGTCCCCATGCTCCCGCCCGACGTCGCCCACACGGTCACCTCGATGCTGCGGACGCTGCGGGACGAGCTCGACATGCGCACCGCTTACCTCAGCCGCTTCACCTCGACCGAACAGGTCGTGCTCGCGGTCGATGGCGACGGCGCATCCATCGGCATCGAGACCGGGCAGCGCATCCCGCTCGAGAACACGTACTGCGTGCGGATGGTTCGGGGCGAGATCGGCCATCTCGTCCCCGACACCTCCGCAGTCCCCGAGCTGCGGTCGCTGCCGGCGACGCGCGACGGCATCGCTTGCTACGCGGGTGTGCCGCTGCGGCTGCCCGACGGGCACATCTTCGGGACGCTGTGCTGCGCGGACGACCGGACCCGGCCCGACCTGCGCGCCGGCGACGTACGTGTGCTGCAGACGGTGGCGCGGCTGCTGGGCCACGAACTCGCGCGCGAGCAGGTCATCGCGGACGACGACCGCGAGACGCGCGCTCGCATCGAGACGGTCCTCGGCCAGGTCGACGGCGTGCAGATGATGTTCCAGCCCATCATCGACATGGCCACGGGCGCCGTAGCCGGGGTCGAGGCGCTGGCGCGGTTCTCGGACAGCGAGATGCGGCCCCCGGACGTGTGGTTCTCCGACGCCGCGAGGGTCGGGCTCGGGGAGCAGCTCGAGCAGCTCGCCGTCATCCGCGCCCTGCGTGGGCTCAAGCAGCTGCCGGTCGAGTGCTACCTGGCGGTCAACCTGTCACCCGACACCGTGGCAGCGGGGGGGCTGCGGCCGCTGCTGGGACGTGTCGACCTGCGACGGGTCGTCCTCGAGATCACCGAGCACGCCGCGGTCCACGACTACAACCGCGTGCAGACCATGCTGCGTCCCTTCCGCGACGCCGGCGCCCGGTTGGCGATCGACGATGTCGGCAGCGGCTTCGCGAGCCTGCGACACGTCCTGCGGCTCGAGCCCGAGATCATCAAGATCGACCGCTCCCTCGTAACCGAGGTCGCCGACGATCCCGCCCAGCGCGCCGTCGCAGCCGCTTTCGGCAAGCTCGCCGCCGCCCTCGGGACCAAGCTCGTCGCGGAGGGGGTCGAGGACACGCCGACCCTCAACGTGCTCGCCGAGGCGGGGATCACCCACGCGCAGGGCTGGCTGTTCGCGCGGGCGGGCCCGTTGCCGCTCGAGCGCACCGACTACGCCGAGGTGATCGGTCTGCACACCGCCTCCAGCTGAGAACCGCGGGGTACTCGGCGGACGTCGTCACCTGCAGCTCGCTCGTTCGGGCCGAGCGGGACCGTGGCCCTTCATGCGCCGGAGGCCGGTCCCTGCGCTATTGTGTCGCATCGTCCAGGCTCCGAACAGACATGGGGACACTGTGAAGATCGTGCCAACGCTGCTGCTGACGTTCGTGGTCTCGCTGGCCTTCGCTGCACCCGGCTTGGCCCAGCCCTACCCACCCCAGCAAGCGGTCCTGTGCGCCTCGATCGCCGAGCCCCCAGGCGACAGCTTCGAGTGCAGTGCAGGCAGCTTCTGCCCCGACACCACCGTCTCGGTGTCGTTCAACGACGATACCGTTGCCTCGGTCGAGGCCGACGACCAGGGCAACGCGACCGCGACCATCCGCGTCCCCTCGGACGCCCCCGACGGACCGGCGACCATCACCTTCGAGGGGCTGGGGGCCGACTGCGAGACCATCCAGGTGCTGTCCGCCGGATTCACGGTCGATTCCGGACTGCCCCGCACCGGCGCTGAAGGCGTCGACCGCTGGATGGCCCTCTCCGGCGGGCTGATCGTGGTCGGCGGCACGATGGTGCTCTACACCCGGCGTCGCCGCACCAGCATCCACTAGGAACGAGATCGGCAGCCGTCACGAGGGCAACTAAGGCTGCCCGTAGGGGTGCCCGTCGTGGCCTAGTCCCCGGGCTCGCCAGCGCGCGATGCTACGCGGAAGGGCAGATCCCTCCCGGGTGACGGGGAGGCATGTGGCGGTTCCCTGCATACTGACCGCGACGACACGGCTCGTCGCGGCTCTTGCACGCCCCGGGCCGGTGCGAGGGTGACCACGACCCGCTCCGACGGGCCGACCCAGTCTCCGGAGGAGGCGCGTCGTCGCGATGCGGCCCCCGGGCAAGCGAGCCGGCAGGCCACCCCGGCCGCTCCCGGCATCCGCAGCGCCGCAGGGCTGCTCGCACTGCAGCGCACCGCTGGGAACCGTGCCGCTGCGCAGCTGCTGGCCCCGCGCTCTCGGCCTCCCCGGGTCGTGCAGCGCAAGCAGATCGACGAGCCCTTCCCGCACGAGATCCCCGATCCCGAGGGACCGGACGAGATCGAGGACGGTTCCGCGCCCGGCGGCGGCGAGGCTAAGGCCGCGCCTCCCGGTACCGGCGACGAGAGCGGCGGCGACGGCGCGGGTGCGGGCGCGGGTGCCGCCGGGGCGGGTGCCGCCGGGGCGGGTGCCGCCGG
>JAHWKY010000040.1 GCA_019347575.1 Actinomycetota bacterium
TGGCTGTTCTGGTCGAGCGCTCCGGCTGCGGCCTGGAACGTCGGGTCCTCGAGGTCGCCACCGGCCTGGACGCCGGTGTAGACCGCGATCCCGGCGAGGTAGACGTGCTCCTGCAACCCGGCGGTCAGCGTCGACCGCAGGTCGGCGCCAGCGCTGGCGGGGTCGCCAGAGATCTCATCGGGGAACTGGGTGGCGATGCCGCCCGCCAAGATCGCGGCGGTGCCGGGTATGACGCCGGCGGCGGTCTTGAGCTTGTCGAAGGCGGTGCCGTCACCGGCCACGACCGCGTCGATCGTGTCGAACACGGTGTCGACGTGGGGGACCAGCTCCATCGCGACGGCGTCTGCCGGCAGGTTGGGGTTGGCGCCTGCCAGGAACGCGCCGAAGTCGGTGCGGTACTGGTCGAGCCCGTCTCGGGCCTGCTGCGCGGCAGCGTCGTCACCGGTGGCCTTCGCCAGCGTGTAGTCGACGAAGAAGTCGATGTGCTTGCGCCACAGGGGCAGGAACGCGTCGCCAGCTTCCTGGCCGTAGACCGAGCCGATCGCGGCGGCGAGGTCCTGGCTGTTCTGGTCGAGCGCTCCGGCTGCGGCCTGGAACGTCGGGTCCTCGAGGTCGCCACCGGCCTGGACGCCGGTGTAGACCGCGATCCCGGCGAGGTAGACGTGCTCCTGCAACCCGGCGGTCAGCGTCGACCGCAGGTCGGCGCCAGCGCTGGCGGGGTCGCCAGAGATCTCATCGGGGAACTGGGTGGCGATGCCGCCCGCCAAGATCGCGGCGGTGCCGGGTATGACGCCGGCGGCGGTCTTGAGCTTGTCGAAGGCGGTGCCGTCACCGGCCACGACCGCGTCGATCGTGTCGAACACGGTGTCGACGTGGGGGACCAGCTCCATCGCGACGGCGTCTGCCGGCAGGTTGGGGTTGGCGCCTGCCAGGAACGCGCCGAAGTCGGTGCGGTACTGGTCGAGCCCGTCTCGGGCCTGCTGCGCGGCAGCGTCGTCACCGGTGGCCTTCGCCAGCGTGTAGTCGACGAAGAAGTCGATGTGCTTGCGCCACAGGGGCAGGAACGCGTCGCCAGCTTCCTGGCCGTAGACCGAGCCGATCGCGGCGGCGAGGTCCTGGCTGTTCTGGTCGAGCGCTCCGGCTGCGGCCTGGAACGTCGGGTCCTCGAGGTCGCCACCGGCCTGGACGCCGGTGTAGACCGCGATCCCGGCGAGGTAGACGTGCTCCTGCAACCCGGCGGTCAACGTCGCACGCAGTTCCGAGGCGGGCGTGTCTGGACCGCCTTCTGCACCGGTGGCGCTGCCGGTGTCCTCGGTCAGCCCTTCGGATGGATCTTCGGTCTGGGTCGCGGTCTCGGCTGCGGGGGCGGCATCATCGGCGTCGTCGCCGTTGCCACCACACGCGACGAGCGCGACGGACAAGGCGGTGGCAGCCGCGATGGACCTCACGCCGGAACGGCGGCGGGTCGATCGGGTCGGCTTCGACCGCGTCCTGAGTGAACGCATCGTGGTGTCTCCTGGGTGGGGTTCGCCGCAGCGATCTGCTGGGCGGCTTGCGTGGCTGGTTCGTGGGTGCCCCTCGCGATGGATTGGCGTGATCCCCTGGCCGTTCGGACATCGCGCTCGACCGAGCTGGACTCAGGCCGGCTGCGAACCACCCCTGACCTCGCCGCCAGGAACCCACGTTGCGAACCACGCTCGCACTCGCACTGCTCGCCCTCCTCGCCGCTGCCTGCGGAGGGGGCGCTGAGACGGCGGACACCTCCGCGCCCGCGGCGGGCAACGCGAGCGATGACGTGACCCGTTGCGCGTCGTTCGACCCCCACTGCGACGAGGAGCTGGCGCCGGACACCGTGGAGCTCCGCGGCATCCAGTTCAGCCCTCCGAGGCTCGAGGTGTCCGCGGGCACGACGGTCACGTTCGCCAACCTCGACCCGGTCCCACACACCGTGACGGCCGGAACCCCTGACGCACCGGTCGCGGCGACGTTCGACGAGGACCTCGCAGCCGACGAGACGGTCACGATCACCTTCGATGAGGCCGGCGAGGTCGCCTACTTCTGCGTGGTTCATCCGGGCGCTATGCAGGCGACCATCGTCGTGAGCTGAGTTCCACCGCGTAGGCTCGTGGGATGGCGTACCGCGACCTGCGCGAGTTCCTCGCGGCCCTCAGGGCCGCCGGCGAACTGCACGAGATCACCGCTCCGGTGTCGGCTGAGCTCGAGATCACCGAGATCGTTGACCGGGTGGTCAAGGCCGGTGGGCCGGCGCTGCTGTTCCGCAACGTCGAGGGCTACGACGTGCCCCTCGTCATCAACCTTTTCGGGTCCGAGAAGCGCATGGCCCTCGCGCTGGGCGCGTCGGACCTCGAGGAACCGGCGCGGCGTATCGAGAAGATGCTCGACCTCGACGTCCCAGCGGGGCTGCTGGGCAAGCTCGGCAAGCTCAAGGACCTCAAGGACATCGCGCACACCCCGCCGAAGCAGGTCAAGAAGGGGACCGTGCAGGAGGTCGTCAAGCGCGGCGACGACATCGACCTGCTCCGCGACTTCCCGATCATGAAGTGCTGGCCCATGGACGGCGGCCGCTACATCACCCTGCCGCAGGTCATCACCCGCGACCCGACGACGGGGCGACGCAACGTCGGCATGTACCGCCTCCAGGTGTTCGACGGGCGGACGCTCGGGATGCACTGGCAGATCCACAAGCACGGCGCCGAGCAGGAGGAGGAGGCGGGTCGGCTCGGTCGACGGATCGAGGTCGCGGTCGTCCTCGGCGGTGATCCGATCCTGACCTACGCCGCCACTGCGCCGCTGCCGGGCATCGACGAGTACGTGTTCGCCGGGTTCCTCCGCCAGGCCAACGTCGAACTCACGAAGTGTGTCTCGGTCGACCTCGAGGTGCCCGCGGACGCCGAGATCGTCATCGAGGGTTACGTCGACCCGACCGAGCGGCGCACCGAGGGGCCGTTCGGCGACCACACCGGCTACTACTCGCTCGCGGACGAGTACCCCGTACTGCACGTCACCGCCGTGACCCACCGCCGGGACCCCATCTACCCGTCGATCATCGTGGGCATCCCGCCGCAGGAGGACGACTGGCTGGGGAAGGCCACCGAGCGCATCTTCCTGCCGCTGCTGAAGTTCCAGCTCCCCGAGCTCGTCGACCTGTCCATGCCGTTCGAGGGCGTGTTCCACTCGTGCGTCATCGTCAGCATCAAGAAGCGCTACCCCAAGCACGCGTTCAAGATGGCACACGCGCTGTGGGGACTCGGCCTGATGAGCCTGGCCAAGCTCGTCGTCGTCGTCGACGAGGACGTCGACGTGCACGACTACTCCGAGGTGGCCTGGCGCACGTTCAACAACGTCGACTGGCAACACGACACGATCACGACGCTCGGGCCCGTGGACTCGCTCGACCACTCCAGCTACCAGCTCAACTGGGGCGGAAAGATCGCCATCGACGCGACCCGTAAGACCGCACGCGAGGGCTTCCCCCGCGAGTGGCCGCCCGACATCACCCAGGACCCCGACGTCGTCGCTCGCATCGATGAACGCTGGTCGGCGTTCGGACTGCCACCGCTGCCATCACGGCACGATCGGTCGTCTGACTAGGCTCGTCCTCCCGCCTTCGACAGGAGAGCCGCCATGCCCACACGCACTTCGACCGCCGTCTGGACCGGCAGCCTTGGATCCGGATCGGGCGAGATGACGATCGGCGACGGCGTCTGGACCGGCCCCTACAGCGTCCCATCACGCTTCGAGGAGGGCGACGGCACCAACCCCGAGGAACTCATCGGGGCGGCTCACGCGGGCTGCTTCTCGATGGCGCTGTCTGGGGTGCTCGCCCGCGCAGGCCACGACCCGGAGAGCATCGAGACCACCGCCGACGTCACCGTCGAGAAGTTCGACGACGGTTGGCGCATCACCACCATCGTGCTCCAGACCACGGCCTCCGTCCCGGGGATGGACGATGCCGCGTTCCAGGAGTCCGCCGAGGACGCCAAGGCCAACTGCCCGGTCTCGAAGGCTCTGGCGGGCGTCGAGATCAGGCTCGAGGCGTCACTGGCCAACTGAGCGTTCTCTGGCGATGACACGGACCCCGGCCTCGGCCTCCCCATCGCCTCAGGCGCCCCCGCTCCGCCGGACCGCGGTGGGCCGGTTCCTGGGGATGATCGCGTTCGAGCACAGCGTGTTCGCGCTGCCGTTCGCGCTGCTCGCGGTATGGACCGCCACCGACGGCGCCCCGCCCGTCGCGGGAACGCTGTGGGTCATCGTCGCCATGGTCGCGGCGCGGACCTTCGCCATGGCGATCAACCGCATCGTCGACCGCCACCTCGATGCCGAGAACCCCAGGACCGCGCAGCGCGAGCTCGTGACGGGGGCGCTCACCACCCGCGCCGCGTGGGGAGGGGTCGCCGTCAGCGTCGCCATCTTCGCGGGGGCACTCAGCCAACTCGACCCCATCACCTGGCCGCTGGCCCCGATCGCGCTGGCGGCGCTGGCCATCTACCCCTACTGGAAGCGGTGGACGTGGGCCGCCCACTTCGGTCTGGGCTTCACGCAGGCGATCGCCCCGGTCGGGGCGTGGCTGGCCATCACCGGAGAGCTCACGGTGGCTGCCGTGCTCCTCGGGCTCGCGGTCGGGACCTGGATGGCGGGCTTCGACCTCATCTACGCGACCCAGGACGTCGACGCCGATCGACGCCAGGGGGTGCACTCGTTCCCGGCTGACTTCACCATCGCGGGTGCGCTCACGCTGTCGCGCGCGCTCCACGTCCTCACGGTCGCCCTCTGGATCGGCTTCGGTCTCGCGGCGGGGTTCGGGGCGCTCTGGTGGACAGCGGTCGCGATCGGAGCGGTGATGCTGGCCTACGAACAGTCGCTGGTACGCCCCGACGACCTGACCCGCGTGAACCGGGCGTTCTTCACCGTGAACGGCTACGTCGCCATCGTCATCGGGGCGCTCGGCATCATCAGCACCGTGATCGATCAGGCGAACTGAGGGCCAGCCTCGCGTTCGATCCCGGTCGAGGCGGTGGCGGACCGGTCACTCAGCGCCGCGGTGGGAACCGCGCGAACGTCCGTCGACGAGGCAGGAGAGCGGGGGTCGGACGGCGAAGGGGCCCGTGACGACGATCACGAGGTCCTCATGCGACGTGTCTCGGCTTCCCTGCTACTGCTCGCCCTCACCAGCGTCCTGCTCATCGCGGCGGATCAGCCCGAGGGCTGCTACTCGCTCGCCGATCCGAACGACACGCCGGATGTCCACGCCGATGACGTCCTCGCGTGTCGACTGGACACCTTCATCAAGGCCAACGCCGCGCGCATCGGTAACGTCCGCGGTGTCACCGGCCAGGACACCTACCCGACCTTCTCGCCCGAGGCACCAGCGGGCTCCTACGAGGCTGGGAGCGGAGGCGCGACGCTCACGAGCTGGCACGCCGCGGCCGCAGCCGGCCACACCGACGATCGCTTCGCGCTGACGGTCGAAGGCGAGTTCGAAGGCAACATCGACACGCTGGCGATCGATCTGTACGCCATCAACCCGGTCGACCAGTACGTCTTCGTTGAGTTCTGGAGCCAACTCCACCTCGAGATCGACGGGACGACCGTCTTCGACACGTTCGGCAACGAGCTCGTCCTGACCCAGTACACCCCCATCAGTGACGAGCTCGTCAGGATCAGCTTCGCCTTCACCGACATCTGGGACACCCTCGGCGAGGTCGACTCGACCGACGAGACCCACACGGTGAGGTTCCAGATCAACGGCTTCACCTACGGCGACGAGGCGGTCTTCGTCTACGACGCCGTGGAGGTCCCCGCGGCCTTGAACTTCAACATCGCGCCGGGATCACTGTTCGCCTACCAGCAGATCTCGACGGCCTGACGACGAGAGCGTCGGCTCTGGAGCAGTCCAGGCCTGCCGGAGGCCTCTTCCGGGTCCTCTGAGGAGACACCCGGGGGCGTAGCATCCGTGCTCCATGACCGCCGACGATCGCCGCGACGCTCCCCTCCGACGCCTCTGTCGCGCTACGCCGGCGGCCACCGGCGCGCCATCGTCGGGGCGTCGGTCCTCTCGGTGCTCAACCCAGTCGCGCATCGCCCCGCGCTACGCCCTGGTCCGCGAGCAGGTCGGGCTGCTGAACCGCCAGCTGGCCAACAACCTTGGCGCCATCGTCACGATCAAGAGCTTCACGGCGGAACCACGTGAGGTGGACCGGATCGCCGCCGAGTCCGGCGAGTACCGCTAGCGCAGCCGCGCCGCCATCAAGCTCTCCGTCGTGTTCGTGCCGCTCATCCGTGTCGCGATCATGACCAGCGTTCATCGCCACGCTGCTGTACCGCGGGACGCTCACCCTCAACGGCATGTTCGCCGTGGGCTCCTACAGCGTGCTCGTCGTCTACACGCAACGGCTGCTGTGGCCGCTCACGCGGCTCGGTGAGACCTTCGATCTGTACCAGCGAGCGATGGCGTCCACCCGGCGGGTCCTCGACCTGCTCGACACGCCCGTCGCGATCGCGGACGGTCCTCGACCTCTGCCGCGCGACCGGATCTCCGGTGAGGTCCGCTTCGACGGCGTCGGTTAGCGTGGGCAGAAGCTGGCGGGAGGCCAGCGCCAGCGGCCCTCCATCGCGCGGGCGCTGCTCAAGGATCCTCCGACCCTGGTGCTCGATGAGGCCACCTCGTCGGTCGACAACGAGACCGAGGCCGCGATCCAAGGCTCGCTCGAGGGCCTCGCGGTCGGCAGGACGGCGATCGTCATCGCGCATCGCCTCTCGACCGTCCGCAACGCCGACCGCATCTGCGTGCTGTCGGCCCGACGCGTCGAGGAGATCGGTCGTCGCGACGACCTCGTGCGACACGGTGGCACCTACGCGAGCCTGTGGCGGGTGCAGACCGGCGAGCGCGTGAGCCCCGCCGTCTGAACGCGGGGTCGCGCGGTGGTCACGGGGACTCCCACAAGGTGCGCGGTGAACGCACGATGGGTACGTGTGTGCGGGAGTTGGTGTCACAGGTGGCGCGTAGCGTGGCGACGTTCCCGGATGGAGGGTCGTGATGCGTGTGCAGGTCCGTGAGTTGCTGACCAGGATGGATGCTCGTGCTGCCCAGGCCGAGTCCGGCGCGGGCGAGGGTGAAGCGGTGGTGTTGCCGGAGCTGGGTGGTTGGGAGGAGCTGGTGATCTACGCGCAGACGTCGGAGCGTGATCCGGCATTGGCGGAGCTGGATGATGGGGAGTTGGAGGATCATTGTCGGCGACAGGCGGCGTTGGCGGCGGCGACGATGGGGCGCTGGTTGCGGCTGTTGCGGGAGGTGCTGGTGCGGGGGGTGTGGGCGATCGAGGGGGCGAGGACGCCGGCGGCGTGGTTGAGCTACACGGTGGGGATGGCGTCCTCGACCGCGCGGGAGCACTGCCGGGTCGCGTTGCGGCTGCCGTCGTTCCCCCAGGTGCAGGCCCGGTTGGAGGCGGGCGAGCTCAGCTACAGCAAGGCGCGGGCGATCACGAGGGTGTCAGATCCGCGGCTGGAGCCGCTGCTGGTCCGTTTCGCGGAGCAGGCGACGGGTGAGCAGCTGGATCAGATCATCGCGGGGTTCACCCGCTCGGTGCGGGCGCAGCAGCAGGGGGTGCCGGCGTGGGATCGGGCGAGCCTGACCAGCGCTCAGCTCGATCACGAACTGACCCAGATCCGCATCGTGGTGCCCACCGCCGACGCGCAGGCAGCGCTGGCACGCCTCGACGCCTACGTGGAGGCAGTACGTCGGGAGGCGGTCGCGGCCGCCAAGCAGGCGGGGGAGGATCCGGTGTTGCCGACCCAGTTGGTGCAGCGGGTCGAGGCGCTGCTGGCCGCGGCCGAGCGCCTGGCGGTTGAGGTGGCCCAGGATGTGTCGGGGGCGGATGCGGCCACGCTGGTGATCC
Source organism: Actinomycetota bacterium (assembly GCA_019347575.1). Taxonomy (NCBI): domain Bacteria; kingdom Bacillati; phylum Actinomycetota; species Actinomycetota bacterium. Next base: position 7,917 of record JAHWKY010000040.1, read on the forward strand.
ACGCCGATGTCGAGCAGCTGACCCCGCCCGAGTCGGGTCAGGACCGGGTTGAGGTGGTCGAGACCGTCACCCGGTGGGGTCGTCGCCGCGCGGCGATGTCGGCACGGACCCTGCAGCGCCTGGCGTGCAGCGCCCGCTACGCGCTGATCGGTCACGACCAGGACGGCGACACCGCCGGGGTGTCGGGCACCACCCGGCGGATCCCGCCCCGGCTACGACGGGCGCTGCTGGCCCGCGATGGCACGTGCCGGTTCCCGGGCTGTCACCGCAGCCGCGGGCTGCACGGCCACCACATCATCCCCGTGGAACGTGAAGGACCGACGGTGCTGGAGAACCTGATCGTGCTGTGCGGCTACCACCACACGTTCGTGCACGAACGGGACTGGGTCATCATCCACGACGGCAAGGGCCGGGCCCGGTTCAAGCCCCCCACCGGCCCGCCGCTACCCACCACCCGGGCGATGCTGGGCGCTTCCGCGGAAGCGCGTGACTGGCGCCGCTACGACCCCGACATCCTGCGTGCCCGCGACGGCACCCCCGCCGACTACGACAGCTGCGTGATGGTCCTACACCAAGAACTGCGCCGACTCGAAAACCCCGCCCAACTCGCCAACGCCGCCTGACCGCTTCCGCGGAAGCGGGTGACCGGCGTGTGCGCCCCGCGGGGATCCTGAGACGCTCCGCCGGGCCACTGCTACCCACCATCCGGACGATGCTGGACGCTTCCGCGGAAGCAGCGCGACGCGCGGCGTGCCCCCGCGGTCTGAACGCGGGGTCGCCCACTGGAGGTCGAGCCGCGGCAGGAGAACGGCGGGGCGAGGGCGAATTACCCCCTCGACCTGACTTCCCGGGCGGATCCCGGCAAGTCCATCCTCCACGAAGGAGTCGTCATGCGTTCGCGCACCATCGTCACGATCGTGGCCCTCGCGGTCACCGCCCTGCCGGGCATCGCCGCACACGAAGCCCCGCCCGAGGGATGCCGCGAGACCGGCACCCACGCCGAAGGCGAGGAGCCGCGCCTGATCTGCACCGAGGCCAACTACTTCCACTGCGCGGGCGACCTCAAGCTCCAGAACGCCGAGATCATCGCGAACTCGAACATCCCGTCCTGGGACACCACCCCGCCCGCAGGCTCGGTCACGGCGGGCGAGGGGTGCGGGACCTACGAGACGCTCCTGACCAGCGGTGACAACCCCTACAACGGCATGGACGGGATCTGGGAGGGGACCTTCACCGGCAACCTCGAGTCCTTCACGGTCGAGGTGCACAAGATCGACACCGGAACGTCCCGAGTGGACGACACCGAGGCCGCGCTCCTGTGGATCCGGATCGACGGCGTCGATGTCGTCGCCAGGCAGGCCGACGGCACACCGATGGCCGCGGAGCGCAGCTCGACCGGTGCCAGCATCAAGTACACGTTCACGGTGACCGGGCTGCAGGGCTACAACCTCGAGCGCGGCGCGGGCACGATCGAGCGCACCATCACCATCGGGGTCCGCAGCTTCGCCAACAACCAGGGCGCCTGGGTCTGGGACACGACCGAGGTTCCCGCGGGCGTCACGTTCAACCCCGCGTCGCCCGCCGGCACGCTGGTGTTCCCCGGCTGAGCCATCAGCAGCAGCGGTGCCCCGGCCACTGCGGCCGGGGCACTGCCGTGCGCCCCGCGGGGCGCGGGTTGGCAGCGGGAGCTCCGGTCGGCCACCCTTGACGGCCTCACCGACCGCGAGGCGTGCGTGACGACGACAGCCACCGGGCAGCTCCGCGATATCGAGGGCAGGGTCCTCGCCGGCGAGCGCCTGACCGCCGACGACGGCAACGCGCTGTACGCCTGCGACGACCTGTCGTGGCTCGGGGGGCTCGCCCGGGAGGTCCAGCGCACGCGCACCGGCGACACGGTGATGTTCAACGTCAACCGCCACCTCAACCTGACCAACGTGTGCGTGGCGTCGTGCGAGTACTGCACCTTCGAGCGCAAACCGGGCCAGCCCGACGCGTACACGATGCGCATCCCCGAGGCGGTCCGTCTCGCCGAGCAGATGCAGCCCGAGGGGCTCACCGAGCTGCACATCGTCAACGGCCTGCACCCCACGCTGCCCTACGACTACTACCCCAACGCCATCCGCCAGCTGAAGCAGGCGCTGCCAGGCGTCGCCATCAAGGCGTTCACCGCCACCGAGGTCGACTGGTTCTGCGAGCTCACGGGGCGCGACGCCGAGACCATCCTCGACGAGCTGATCGATGCCGGCCTCGAGTCGCTCACCGGTGGCGGCGCCGAGATCTTCGCCGAGGAGGTGCGCTCGAGGATCGTCGATCACGACTGCCACTGGGAGCGCTGGTCCGAGATCCACGAGCTCGCGCACGGCAAGGGGCTGCGGACCCCGGCGACGATGCTGTACGGCCACATCGAGGAGCCGCGCCACCGCGTCGACCACGTGCTGCGCCTGCGCGAGCTGCAGGACCGCACCGGAGGCTTCGTCACCTTCATCCCGTTGCGCTTCCACCCCGAGGGGTCGCGCATCCCGCGCCCCATCGCCACCGGTGCCGAGGCGATGAAGGTGTTCGCGGTTAGCCGCCTCCTGCTGGACAACTTCGACCGGCTCAAGTGCTTCTGGGTGATGCACGGACTGACTCTCAGCCAGCTGCTGCTCGAGTTCGGCGTCGACGACCTCGACGGGTCGGTGGTCGAGTACAAGATCACCCACGACCCGGACGGTCAGACACCCGACACGATGCACCGTTCTGACCTGCTGCGCCTCATCCGCGAGGCGGGGCGGATCCCGGTCGAGCGCGACACCCGCTACCGGCCGTTGCGGGTCTACCCCCGCCATCCCGCCCCGGACGAGGATCGACACGAGCGCCCCTTCCGGGTGAGGCAACTGCCGGTCGCGAACCCCGGTGCCTGAGATGAGCGAGCTGCGGCTCGTGCAGCGACCGCGGGTCGGACACATCCAGTTCCTGAACTGCCTCCCGCTGTACCACGGGCTGGTCCACAGCCAGGCGGTGCTCGATCTCGAGCTGACGAAGGGGGCGCCGACCGAGCTCAACCGCATGCTCCTCGATGGCGAGCTCGACGTCGCGCCGATCTCGTCGGTCGAGTACCTGCGCCACGCCAGCGAGCTGCTGCTGCTACCCGACCTCGTCGTCGCGGCCGACGGGGCCGTGCGATCGATCACCCTCGCGACCAAGGTCCCCGTGGAGGATCTGGACGGGGCGACCATCGCGCTCACCAACACGTCCGCGACCTCGGTGTCGCTGCTCGAGCTGCTCATGCAGGAGCGCTGGCAGGTGAAGGTGGACACGTTCACCTGTCCACCGGACCTTCCGCGGATGCTCGAGGAGGCCGACGGGGCGCTGCTGATCGGCGACGACGCCCTGCGGGCGAACTACGCCGCCCACGACGTGGACACCTACGACCTCGGCGAGCACTGGCACGCGCTCACCGGCATGCCGATGGTGTTCGCCGTCTGGGCCGCGCGGGCCGACTGGGCCGACGAGCACCGCGACGCGTGCCGCGCGGTCTACGAGGGCCTGCACCGCTCGCTCGAGCACTCGCTGGCCGAGGTCGCCGCGATCGCCGCCGACGTTGCACGCTGGGAGCCCTTCGATGCCGCGTTCCTCGAGTCCTACTTCCGCGGCCTCAGCTTCCGGTTCGGGCCGCGCGAGCAGACCGGCCTGGCACTCTTCGCCGAGAAGCTGGTCGCTGCTGGTGACGTCGGCCTCGACCACGTCCCGCCGTTCGAGTTCGCCCCGGTCGACCGCTGATCACCGTTCGGCGTCGAACACCTCCTCGACGTCCAGTTCGAAGCCGGGCAGGAGCGGGGTCGTGAGCCGCTGGCCGGGTCCGTACGTCTCCGGCGCCCCGTACGCGCCGTCGCGTAGGCGGTGCACGTCGATGCACGGAACCTCGAGGTCGACGAACCAGAACTCGGCCACGCCCTCGCGCTCGTAGAGGTTGCGCTTGTTGATCAGGTCGAGCCGCCGTGTCGAGGGCGACGACACCTCGATCGCGATGTCGGGTCCACCGCGGATGTAGCGCCGTTCGAGCCGCTCGAGGTGGTCGCGCGTCAGCAAGACGACGTCGGGCTCGACGTGGGTATCCTCGGCGAACCACACACCGGTCGGGGCGGGGTACACGCGCCCGCCGTGCTCCTCGACGTAAGCGAAGAGACGAACCGTGAGGATGGTCACGGCGTGCTGGTGGGGGACGATCGGCGGCGCTGTCACGTACAGCTCCCCGTCGATGAGCTCGCGCCGGAGGTGGTCGTCGGGGAAGTCGAAGAGGTCGTCGTACGTGAGCCCCGTGGCCACGGGGACACCCGCTGGCAGCGGCGCCGACAGCTCGCTCACGACCGCTCTCTCGTGCATGGACGGGACCGTACGTGTGGAGCGTACCGACGTGGTCGCGGACCCGGCCGTGCCTGTGGAAGCTCCGCAGCCGCCGGATACCCTCGAGCTCCACCATCAGGAGCCCGTCGTGCAGGTGTTCGCCGAGGACCGCCGGTCGACCGAGATCGCCGACCTGCTCGCGCACGCTGCCGACGGCGGCCGCATCAGTGACGACGAGGCGCTCCTGCTGTACGAGCGCGCCCCGTTCCAGGCCCTCGGCCGCGCCGCCGACGAGGTCCGGCGCCGCCGCTACCCCGACGGTCGCGGGACCTTCATCATCGAACGCAACATCAACTACACCAACATCTGCGTCACGAACTGCAAGTTCTGTGCCTTCTACCGCCCCCCGAAGCACGACCAGGCGTGGGTGCGTGACTGGGATGAGATCGACCGCCGCGTCGACGAGGCGGTCGATCTCGGCGCGTGCCAGATCATGTTCCAGGGTGGACACAACCCCGAGTTCGGGATCGAGTACTACGAGGAGCTGTTCGGGCGCACCCACCGCCGCCACCCCGAGCTGTTCCTGCACTCGCTGGGCGGGTCCGAGGTCGTGCACATCAGCAAGGTCAGCGGGATCGCGTTCGAGGAGGCTCTCACCAGGCTGCGCGCCGCGGGCCTCAGCTCGTTGGCGGGGGCCGGGGCGGAGATGCTCCCGGAGCGACCGCGATCGCTCATCGCTCCGCTCAAGGAGCCGGGCCGCGTCTGGCTCGAGGTGATGGAGCTCGCGCACACGATCGGGATCGAGTCCACCGCGACCATGATGATGGGCACGGTCGAGACCATCCCCGAACGCATCGAGCACCTCGCGATGATCCGGGATGTGCAGGACCGCACCGGCGGCTTCCGAGCGTTCATCCACTGGACCTACCAGGCCGAGAACAACAAGCTGTTCGGCCAGTCGCCCAGCGTCTTCGAGTACCTGCGGCTGCTCGCGGTCGCGCGGCTGTTCTTCGACGACGTCGCACACATCCAGGGATCCTGGCTCACGACCGGCAAGGAGGTCGGTCAGCTGAGCCTCCACTTCGGCGCCGACGACCTTGGCTCGGTGATGCTCGAGGAGAACGTCGTGTCGGCCGCGGGCGCCAAGCACCGGTCGGACACCGACGAGATCATCGCGCTCATCGGGGCGGCCGGCCGTCTGCCGGCGAAGCGCAACACCCTCTACGAGATCCTCGAGACCTACCCGGTCGAACAGGCCGCGTGACGATCACCGGCGCAGCCGGAACCGTCCCTTCTTCCCATCCTCGTCATCGTCGTTCGATGACCGCCGTGTCTTCGATGGCTTCGAGCCTCGCGCGGTGAAGTTGTAGGGGTCGAGGTCAGCCGGAGGCCCGGCAGCGGACGGCGATCCCTGCGGTGCGCCGGTGTCCGCCGTTTCCTCCTCCGAGGTGGGCGTCGCCGGTTGCGGCGACACCGCCGGTTCCGCGGGAGGAGCCGGCGCGGCAGGCGGCGGGATCGGCGGGGGAGCGGGCTGCGCAGCGGCGCCTGGAGGTGGAGGGGGAGTCGGCGGTGTCGAGGGCGTGGGAGCACCCGCATCCGGGGCCGTCGCGGGGGATCCTGCGGGCGGCGCGATCTCGAACTCCGCGAGGGCGTCGGCCACGTCATCCTGGCCGGGCGCCGCGATGTCCGCCGCGGCCGCGGCGACCTCGTCGATCGGGGAGGGCGGCGCGGGTCGCGGTGACGCGGGTGGCGGCGGTGTCGCAGCCGGCGGTGGTGTCGCGGCGGGTGGCGAAGGGGGTGGAGACGCTGGTGGGGGCTCCATGCCGAGGTCGGTGACCGCCTGCTGCAGATCGTCGAGGTCGAACTCCCCTTCGAGATCTTCGGCGGGACCGGTTAGCGAGGGGTCCGAGACCGTCGGAGGCGCGGGGACGGCGGGTGGAGGAGGAGCCGGCGCAGCCGGGGCGTCGCCCGTTGGGATCGGCGCCGTCCACGGCTCCGGCTCGCCGGCTTCCGTGGCGGCGCCCGCCCCGAGGTCGACCTCGTACTCAGCCGGCTCGGGGCCCTCGCTTGCTGCGGTCTCGGCATCTGGCGCGGGCGAGGATGCCGCGGACTCGACCTGGACGAGGTGCCCGCTCGGGCAGCGCCCCTCGCTGTTGATGGGCACCTCGCCGCCACACAACGAGCAGTAGGCGTGGAGCATGCGATCTCCTGCGCGATCCGGCGGTGGGGTGTGCCAAGGGTCAAGCTACCCTCCCGGCCGCCTCTCCCGCAGACCTTCGACGGAGTCCCCAGTGGTGCCTGGTGCCGCACGCCCCGATGGGTCGGCACCGCTGCCCGACGCCCGGCCCGACGCCAAGCAGGCCGACCTGGTCCAGGCGATGTTCGACCGCGTCGCGCCCCGCTACGACCTCCTCAACGCGCTGCTGTCGGTCGGCCAGGACGCGCGGTGGCGTGCGGTCGCGGCGGACGCCGCGGACCCGGCTGGCGCCACGGTGCTCGACCTGGCGGCGGGCACGGGGGCCCTCAGTCGCGACCTGATCGTCCGGGGTGCGCGTCGGGTGATCGCCCTGGACCTGTCGTGGAACATGCTCGCGGAGGGTTCGCGGAGGCTGTCCGCGGCCGCTGTCCCGTCGGTCTCGTGGGTGAACGCCGACGCGCGCCGACTACCGCTCGCTCGCGACAGTGTGGACGCGATCACGATCGGGTTCGGTCTGCGCAACGTGCCCCTGCCGGACCGCGCGATGGCCGAGTTCGCGCGCGTGGTCCGACCGGGCGGACGACTCGTCGTGCTCGAGTTCGCGGGGCCGACGTGGGGGCCGTTCCGCAGGCTCTACACCGAGTACCTCGGCCGAGCTCTGCCACGGATCGCGCGCCTCTTCTCACCGTCACCCGAGGCCTACCGGTACCTCGCGGACAGCATCCGGGCCTGGCCGACGCGACGCACGGTCGCCGACTGGATGCGCGCAGCGGGGTGGACCGACGTGGGGGTCCGCGACCTCAGCGGCGGCATCGTCGCCGTGCATCGCGCGGTCCTGGGCTGACACGGGGCTCGGTACCCTCCCGCGGATCCCGCTCCCCGCCCTGGTGATTGCCATGTCGACCCGACTCCACGCCCCTCGGATGCCACTGCTCGTGCTGCTCGTCGCGTTGGTGGCCTCCGCCTGCGGTGGCGACAGCGATCCCCAGGAGGAGCTCGCCGCCGCGGTCGAGGGGACCTTCGACGACTCGTTCGCGTTCGAGTTCACGGTGGATGCCGACCAGTCGGCACTCGCCGCTCTGGGCGAGGGTGCGGGGCAGGCAGCGTTCTTCCTCTCGGGCTTCAAGATCGCTGGTGCCACCGAAGGCGACAACACGCGCCTGGTCCTGCAGCTGCTGAGCATCGACGTCCTCGAAGCCCGATCCATCGGCGACGAGGCGGTGTACCTGCGTCTTGGGCTCGACGACGTCGCCCAGCTGACCGGCACGCCGGTCGACGTCGAGGCGCTGGCTGGCCAGCTCGACGACCTCGGTCTCGACCCCGCCGTTCGTCAGACCGTCGTCACCGCGCTGGAAGGAGGCTGGGTCGGCGTAGAGGGAGGTCTGGATCCGGAGCGCCTGCAGTCGCTGCTCGGCGGCGAGGAGACACCCGACGAGGCCGAGGTCGAGAGCGCGTTCGAGGAGAACTTCGGCGCGGACCTGCCGGCGTTCATCGAGCGTTTCGTCACCGTTTCGGAGCACAGCGACGAGGACGGCCAGCAGACCTTTCGCGTCGACCTGCAGGTGCGCGAGCTCCTCCGCGCGGCTGCCGACCTCAGCCAGCGCCTGGGTGAGCGGCAGATCGCGCTCGACGATCTCGAAGCCGACCTGCAGGAGCTGCCCGAGACCATCCCGGGCACGATCGTGACCTCCGGAGATCGCATCGACCAGATCCGTTTCGACCTCGGCGAGTCCGCACGACGGTCGGGTGAGGAGGTCGAGGGCCGCATCGACGTGACGCTCGCGCTGACCGACCACGGCGAGGTCGCTGCCATCGAGGCGCCTGCGGATGCCGACGTGCTGACCAGCGAGCAGTTCAGCAACGCCGTTGCTCAGGTGATGGGGTTCCTCACGGGTCTGGGAGCCTGATCCGCCACCCGGGGCTGGGATCTCCGGGCGGTGCCGGGTCAGCGTCACGTCCACTAGACTCGCGCGCATCGTGAAGCGTTTCACAAGCGCGGGACGGTCGCGCTCGACCGGAGGGAGGACGCGCCGATGGCACAGGTGCGGTACGCCGACGTCGTCATCGTCGGCGCGGGCCCCGGTGGCAGCACGGCGGCCGCGCACCTCGCTGATGCCGGGCGCGACGTCGTCGTCCTCGACAAGGATCACTTCCCGCGCGAGAAGGTCTGCGGCGACGGCCTGACCCCGCGGGCGGTCAAACAGCTGGTCGCGCTCGGCTTGCGGGACGAGGCCGAAGGCCGCGTCGCGGGGTGGGCCCGGAGTACGGGACTGCGTGTCCACGGTGGTGGTCACGTGATCGAACTGCCGTGGCCCGAGCTCACCGACTTCCCCGGCCACTCGCTCACATGCGTCCGCTCGACCTTCGACCATACGCTCGCTCAGCACGCGGTCAAGCGGGGGGCACAGGTGCAGGAGGGCGCCGAGGTCACGGGCCCCGTCTGGTCAACGCGCCGCCCCGACCGGGTCGCGGGCGTGCGCTGGAAGGACGAGGAAGGCAACGAGGGAGAGGTGAGAGCGCCGGTCGTGCTCGCCGCCGACGGGGCGTCGAGCCGGTTCGCGGTCGCCCTCGACCTCCACCGTCGCGACGACCGCCCCATGGCGGTGGCGGTGCGCACCTACTACCGCTCCGATCGACGCGACGACGTGTGGTTGTCGAGCTTCCTCGAGCTCCGTCACGGCGACGATCTGCTGCCGGGCTACGGCTGGATCTTCCCGATGGCCGACGGCACGGTCAACGTCGGCGCGGGCCTGCCGGACTCGTCGCGTCACTTCCGCCAGGTCAACTACCGGCGGTTGCTGCAACGGTGGGTCGAGGGCCTGCCCGACCACTGGGGCTTGTCCGACGCCATCCGCGACGGCCGCATCCGGTCCGGGCCGCTCCCCATGGGGTTCTCGCGCAAGCCGCACGCTCACCGGGGCGTGCTGCTGATCGGCGACGCTGGCGGGCACATCAACCCCATGAACGGCGAGGGCATCGCCTACGCCATGGAGTCGGCGCAGCTCGCCGCCGAGACCGCTGACCGTGCACTCGAGACGCGGCGGACCGACACCCTCCGGATGTACGCGGTCGAACTCGACCGGCGGTGGGGCGGGTACTACACCCTGGGGCGCCTGTTCCTCGAGTTGATCGGTCACCCCGAGATCATGCGCGTCTGCACCGAGTACGGACTGCCGCGCCGGCGCCTGATGGCGTTCGTGATGAAGCTGCTCGCCAACCTCACCGACCAGCGTCCCGGCGACGCGATGGACGTCGTCATCAACACCGCGTCGCGGATCGCCCCCGCCGCCTAGTACGGGACGGAGTGCTCAAGTAGCGAAGCGGTAGCACAGCAGGGAGTGCTCAAGTAGCGCAGCGGTAGCACAGCAGGGAGTGCTCAAGTAGCGAAGCGGTAGCACAGCAGGGAGTGCTCAAGTAGCGAAGCGGTAGCACAGCAGGGAGTGCTCAAGTAGCGAAGCGGTAGCACAGAGGGTTTGTAGGCCCCAGCGACCCGCCCGTAGGCTCGACGCCCGCCGACGATCACCAGGAGGACCGAGGTGCTGAACGAGTACCTGCCGATCCTGCTGCTGTTCGGGCTGGCGCTGGCGTTCGGAGCGGGCTCGCTGCTGGTGTCCTCGATGGTCGGCCCCAACCGACCGAACCCCACGAAGCTGTCGGCGTACGAGTGCGGCAACGAACCGCTGGCGGACGTGCGGGGCGTGCGCTTCTCGGTGAAGTTCTACCTCGTCGCGATGATGTTCCTGATCTTCGACGTCGAGACCGTCTTCCTCTACCCGTGGGCGGTCGTCTACCGCAGCTTGGGGTGGCAGGGTCTGGTCCAGATGTCGGTCTTCATCGGGATCCTCTTCGTCGCCTTCGCCTACGAGATCGGGCGCGGAGGTCTGAAGTGGGACTAGAGGAGAAGCTCCCCTCGGGGATCCTGCTGACGAACCTCGAGCGGTTCGTCAACTACTCGCGCTCCAAGTCGCTGTGGCCGGCCACCTTCGGACTCGCCTGCTGCGCCATCGAGATGATGGCAGCGGGCGCCGCGCACTACGACCTCGCGCGGTTCGGCATGGAGGTGTTCCGCGCCTCGCCACGTCAGGCCGACCTGATGATCGTGGCGGGCCGCGTCAGCCAGAAGATGGCGCCGGTGCTGCGTCGCATCTACGACCAGATGTCGGATCCCAAGTGGGTCCTGTCGATGGGGGTGTGCGCGACGTCGGGTGGGATGTTCAACAACTACGCCCTCGTCCAGGGGGTCGATCACATCGTGCCGGTGGACATGTACGTCTCGGGCTGCCCGCCCCGTCCCGAGATGCTCATGGACGGGATCCTGAAGCTGCACGCCAAGATCTCCGGTGAGACGTTCGCCGAGCAGGGGTCGCACGCATGAGGGACCTCGAGGCGATCGAGCGCGCGGTCCAGGAGCGCTTCCCCGATGTCGCCAGCGACATCGCTCGCGGCGAGCTCACACTGTTCGCCGCGCCCGAGCAGGTCGTGGACCTGCTCCGCTTCTGCCGCGACGACGCCGCGCTGGCGTGCGACTACCTCGCCGACCTCGGGGGCGTGCACTGGCCTGCCGGCGAGCACGTACTCGAGCGTCAGCCGTCGACGACCGGCTGGCCCGAGTACCGGGTGTCACGCGAGCGGGGCGTGGTCGAGATCAACTACATCCTCCGTTCGACCTCGCGCAACCACTGGTTCCGCGTGTCGGTCGCCACCGATGACGAGGACGCCCGGCTGCCGTCGGTCACGAGCTTGTGGGCGACCGCGGACTTCCTCGAGCGCGAGGCGTACGACTTCTTCGGCGTGAGGTTCGAGGGGCACCCGAACCTGCTTCGCATCCTGATGCCGGACGACTGGGTCGGCCACCCGCACCGCAAGGACTACCCGCTCGGCGGGGTCGACGTGACCTACCACAACGAGAAGTTCATCCCGCCGCCTGACGAGCGCGACCTACGGCGCGAGGTGGCGGACCGATGAGCACCGTCGAGCACGGCCGCACCGCTGCCAGTCCCGATTTCAGCGGCGATCTGTTCGTGACGGGGGCCGACTGGGAGACGGTCGAGGATGCGGTCGGCGACAACGTCATCACGGTGAACATGGGGCCGCAGCACCCCTCGACGCACGGGGTTCTACGCCTGATCCTGCAGCTCGAGGGCGAGACGGTCCTGTCGGTCCAGCCCATCATCGGCTACCTGCACACGGGCATCGAGAAGAACGCGGAGTTCCGCACGTGGGTCCAGGGCGTGACGTTCTTCACGCGCATGGACTACCTGGCGCCGCTGTTCAACGAGCTCGCCTACTGCCTGGCGGTCGAGCGGCTCCTCGGTATCGAGGCCCCCGAGCGGGCGCAGACCGTACGGGTGATCCTGACCGAGTTCAACCGCATCGCCAGCCACCTGGTCTGGCTCGCCACCGGAGGGATGGAGCTCGGCGCCATCTCGATGATGATCTACGGCTTCCGCGAGCGCGAGCGCATCCTCGACCTGTTCGAGTCGCAGACGGGCCTGCGGATGAACCACGCGTACATCCGCCCCGGGGGCTTGGCCGCGGACGTCACCGACGACTTCATCGAGCGCTGCGAGAGCCTGCTCCAGGTGCTGCCCGACAAGATGGGCGAGTACGAGGACCTCCTGCTCAAGAACCCCATCTGGCTCGAGCGCACGAAGGGCGTGGGGATCCTGACGACGGAGGACGCACGCAACTTCGGGGTCACGGGGCCGCTCGCCCGCGCCGCCGGGCTCGCGTTCGACCTGCGCAAGGCGCAGCCGTACTGCGGCATCGACCAGTTCGACTTCGACGTGCCGACCGAGTCGGCGGGCGACAGCTACGCGCGGTTCCTCGTGCGGCTCGAGGAGATGCGCCAGAGCCTGCGCATCATCCGCCAGGCGCTCGACGTGCTGCCCGACGGCCCGACCATGGTCGCGGACCCGCACATCCGGTGGCCCGCGCAGCTCGCGCTCGGACCCGACGGCCTCGGCAACAGCCCCGAGTACATCCGCCACATCATGGGCGAGTCGATGGAGGCCCTCATCAACCACTTCAAGCTCGTCACCCAGGGCTTCACCGTTCCCGTCGGACAGGTCTACGAGGCGGTGGAGTCACCGCGAGGTGAGCTCGGCTACGCCGTGGTCAGTGACGGCACGAACCGCCCGTACCGGGTCCACGTCCGCGACCCCTCGTTCGTCAACCTCCAGGCCACCGACCACATGGCGGGCGGTCACACCGTCTCCGACGTCATCGCGGTGGTCGCCAGCCTCGATCCTGTGATGGGCGGCGTCGACCGCTGACCGTCCCCGACCCCCACCGGAGGGCCTCCCACGTGCCGCTGTCCGACGAGACGCTCCGAGTCGCCGACCGGCTCGTCGCGCGCTACCCGCATTCGCGGTCGGCGCTGCTGCCGCTGCTGCACCTCGTGCAGGCGGACCACGGCTACGTCAGCGACGAGGGCATCGCGTTCTGCGCGCAGCGCCTCAACCTCACCAAGGCGGAGGTCGGCGCGGTCGCGAGCTTCTACACCATGTTCAAGCGCGAGCCGGTCGGCGACTACCTGCTGTCGGTCTGCACCAACCCCGTGTGCAAGATCGCGGGCGGCCAGCGCATCTACGACGGCTACCTCGAGCAGCTCGGTGGCCACCATGACGAGGAGACGGGGGTAAGCGTCGAGCACGCCGAGTGCCTCGGCATCTGCGACGCCGCACCGGTCGTGCAGGTCAACTACGAGATGTACGGACCGGTGACGGACGACGAGGCGGACGAGCTCCTCGCGGCGTGCCGCAAGGGCGAACCCCCGGCCAGCAACTGGTCCGGTGACGTCCCCGGCACGTTCAAGCAGGTGGAGTGGGACCTCTCCGGCGCCGCCGACCCCGAGTCGCTGCAGGTCGGTTCGGAGGCGTCCGCTCGGTCCGCGGTGAACGCGTCCGTGGCCCCCTCGATCCGCAACGGCGAGACCGATCTGCCGGTCGTGTTCCCCGGTGTCGATCCCAGGGGCGTCGGGGGCGAGGTCGTCAGGCACCAGCTGGAGGGTGGTGGCGACCGTGGGAAGGGGGCCTGACGTGGGCGCGACCGGTGTCGTGGAGGCGCTGAGCAAGCGTTACGGACTCGACGACGGCCACACCCTCGACGCCTACAAGGGCTCGGGTGGGTACGCGGGTCTGCGACGAGCGCTCGAGCTCGCCCCGAACGAGATCATCGAGATCGTCAAGGACTCAGGCCTGCGCGGCCGAGGGGGGGCGGGGTTCCCCACCGGCATGAAGTGGGGCTTCGTCGCCCAGGACACCGGCAAGCCGATCTACGTCGTGTGCAACGCGGACGAGGGCGAGCCCGGCACGTTCAAGGATCGCGAGCTGATGGAGCGAGACCCCCACGCTCTCGTCGAGGGCATGGTCGTCGCAGGCCTCGCGCTCAACTCCGAGCACGGGATGATCTACCTCCGCGGCGAGTTCGCACACGCCGGCCGGCGACTGCGTGCCGCCATCGCCGAGGCCTACGAGGCCGGCTACCTCGGGGATGACGTCCTGGGCTCGGGCAAGCGCCACCACCTCACGATCCACCGCGGTGCCGGCGCCTACATCTGTGGCGAGGAGACGGCGTTGCTCGACTCGCTCGAGGGGCGTCGGGGTCAGCCTCGGCTGCGTCCTCCGTTCCCGGCGACCCACGGGCTGTACGGCTGCCCGACCACGGTCAACAACGTCGAGACCATCGCCTCGGTGCCGCTCATCGTGCTGAACGGGGCCGACTGGTTCCGCCAGTGGGGAACCGAGAAGTCCCCCGGGTTCAAGCTCATGTGCATCGCGGGTGAGGTGGAGCGCCCCGGCAACTACGAGTTCGCGCTCGGCACGCCGGTGCGACAGATGCTCGAGCACGTCGGTGGGATGAAGGATGGCCGCGAGGTGTCGTTCTGGCATCCGGGGGGCTCGTCGACCCCGTTCCTCACTGCCGAGCACCTCGACCTGCCGTACGCCTTCGAGGAGATCTCGGAGGCGGGTTCGTTGCTGGGCACCGGCGCGATCAGCTTCTTCTCGACCGAGTCGTGCATCGTCGATGTGACGCTGCGGTTCACCGAGTTCTACGAGCACGAGTCGTGTGGCAAGTGCACCCCCTGCCGTGAAGGCACGTACTGGCTGAGCCAGATCCTGCGCCGGATCGAGGTCGGGCGCGGACGCGAGGACGATCTCGCCGTCCTCCAGGACGTGTGCGACAACATCTTCGGCCGCAGCTTCTGTGCGCTCGGCGATGGCGCGACCAGCCCCATCGTGTCGAGCCTGAAGTACTTCGCGGACGACTACGAGCTGCACATCGCCCAGGGACGCTGTCCGAAGGAGATCACCCCTCCCGACCGCTCCATCCCGATGCTCGAGCCTGTCGGTCTGATCTCACCCCCCAGGCCGACTACGTCGGCCCCTCCCCCCTCAAGGGGGAAGGCATGACTGTCGGGACGGTCACCCTTACGATCGACGACCGCGAGATCACCGTGCCCAAGGGCACCCTGGTGATCCGGGCCGCCGAACAGCTCGGCATCATCATCCCGAGGTTCTGCGACCACCCCCTGCTCGATCCGCTCGGGGCGTGCCGCCAGTGCATCGTGGACGTCGAGGGCCAGCGCAAGCCGATGACGGCGTGCACGACCCAGGCCACGGACGGCATGGTCGTACGGACCCAGATGACGTCGGACGTCGCCGCCACCGCGCAGCGCGGGCAGCTCGAGTTCCTGCTCATCAACCATCCGCTCGACTGTCCCATGTGCGACAAGGGCGGCGAGTGCCCGCTGCAGGACCAGGCGCTCCTGCACGGCCCCGGCGAGTCGCGCTTCGTCGACCAGAAGCGCAGGTACGCCAAGCCGGTCGCCGTGTCGGCACAGGTGCTGCTCGATCGGGAGCGCTGCGTGCTCTGCGCACGGTGCACGCGGTTCAGCAACGAGATCGCCGGCGATCCGTTCATCGAGCTGTTCGAGCGCGGCGCGCTCGAACAGGTCGCCATCTACGAGGACGAGCCCTACGTCAGCTACTTCTCCGGCAACGTCATCCAGATCTGTCCCGTCGGAGCGCTGACATCGGCTGCGTACCGCTTCCGTGCGCGGCCGTTCGACCTGCGCTCCTCGCCGAGCGTCTGCGGGCTGTGCTCCGCCGGATGCAACCTCACGGTGCAATCGCGACGCGGTGACATCCAGCGCCAGCTCGCGCGCACCAACATGGCCGTCAACGAGATGTGGAACTGCGACAAGGGCCGCTTCGGGTTCCGCCTCCTCGACTCCGACGCCCGGCTGCGGGAGCCGGCCATCCGCAAGGAGGGCGACCTCGTCGCGGTGTCGTGGTCCGAGGCGCTGACCGCCGTCGCGGATGCCGTGCGCCGTGCCGACGAGACCGGCCCCGGACGGGTCGCCGTTCTGACCGGCTCGCGCCTCGCTGACGAGGACGCCTACGCGGCGTCGAAGTACGTGCGCACCGTGCTCGGCACCGACGACGTCGACTTCCGCACGACGCCGGCCGGTCCCGACGAGGACGCGGCCCTGGCGGCCGTTCTGAGCCGCCCCACCGCGACCTATGCGGAGGTCGAGGCCGCACCCGCGACGATCGTGGTCGGTCTCGACCCGGAGGAGGAGGTCCCGATCCTCCACCTGCGTCTCCGCAAGGCGTGGCGCACGCACCAGAGCAAGATCGTGCCCATCGGAGCGCGGTCCGGTTCGCTCACCCGCTACGCCTGGCGCGTCCTGCCGACCGCCCCGTCGGCCGAGCTCGGTGCCATGGCCGCGCTGGCGCGGGCCCTCGGCGTGGCCAACCTCGCCGACGCGGCGGTGTCGGCCGGCTACAAGCACCCCCACCTCGACGATGTCGCAGCGGCCTTCCGTGAGGCCGGTCACGACGCAGTCATCCTCGTCGGTGAGCGTGGGGCGCGGTCTCCCGGGATCCTGGCCGCGGCCGTCCGACTGGCTGACCACCTCGGTTGCAAGCTGGCCTGGGTGCCCCGCAGGGCGGGTGCCCGCGGGGCGCTCGCGGCGGGACTCGCTCCCGGCTTCCTGCCCGGCGGACGGCGCTCGGACGACGAGGCGGACCGTACTGCCGTGTCGCACGTGTGGGGAGCGCTGCCCGAGGCACCGGGCCGCGGACTCCAGCCGATCCTCGAGGCTGCCGCTGCCGGTGACATCGACGTCCTCCACCTCATCGGCATCGATCTCGTCCGCGATAGCGGTGATCCCGACCTCGTGCGGCGCGCCCTCGATCGGGTGGCGACGGTCGTGGTCCAGGACCTGGCGACGAACGCGACCACCCCGGCCGCGGACATCCTGCTGCCGGTCACGGCGACCCAGGAGCGGGCGGGCACGTTCACCAACTGGGAGGGGCGCAGCCAGCAGTTCCGGGCCGTCATCGACGGACCGTCACTGTGCCAGGGCGACTGGGAGGTGCTGGTGCAGCTCGCCGCCGTCCAGGGGCGCGACCTCGGCTTCCACGACCTCGACGGACTCCGCGCTGAACAGCACCGACTCGGGGTGCGGTCGGGCGATCCGCGTCCGGTCCCGGACCCTGTGTCGCCCGCCGGTGACGGGGCGCCCGCCGAGGGCTTCGTCGTGCTGAGCTACCCGACGCTGCTCGACCGCGGCACGATGCTGACCGGCGCGACCGATCTTCTCGCGGCCGCCCCCCCGGCGACGATCGGACTCAACCCCGAGGACGCGCAGCGACTCGACATCGAAGCCGGGACGCTCGTCACGGTGTCTTCGGGTGAGGAGAGCGTGACCCTGGCGGCCGTGCTCGAGCCGGGGCTCATGCCGGGTGTGGTGTTCGTGCCTGCGAACAGCGCGGAGACGTCGGGGCGTGCGCTGGCCTCCCCCGCGCAGGTCGCGCCAGCGGAGGTGCCCGCGTGAGCTTGCCGATCTGGGTGCACGTGTTCCGAGTCGTCGTCGGCTTCGCGCTGTTCCTGGTGTCGACCGCACTGCTCATCTGGGCCGAGCGTCGTGTCGTCGCACGTATGCAGTCGCGCATCGGCCCCAACCGCGTCGGACCGTTCGGGATCATGCAGACCCTCGTCGACGGGGTGAAGTTGTTCTTCAAGGAGGACGTCACCCCCTCGATGGTCGACCGACCCATCTACGTGCTGGCACCGCTGCTGTCGGTCGTCGTCGCGTTCCTGTCGTTCGCGATCATCCCCTACGGGGGAGAGGTATCGCTGTTCGGTGAGACGTTCGCGCTGCAGATCGCGGACCTCAACGTCGGGCTGCTGTGGTTCCTCGCGATGGGGTCGATCAACGTCTACTCGGTCGTCCTCGCGGGCTGGTCGTCGCGTTCGCCCTACCCCCTGCTCGGCGGTGTGCGCTCGAGTGCCCAGATGGTCAGCTACGAGATCGCCCAGGGTCTGGCCGTGGCGAGCGTGTTCGTCTACGCCGGGACCCTCACGGTCTCCGAGATCGTCGCCATCCAGGCCAACGAACCTGGCCTCATCGCTGGCGTTCCGAACTGGTTCGTCATCCCGCTGTTCCCGGCCTTCCTGATCTTCGCGGTCGCGATGGTCGCCGAGACCCAGCGGCCGCCGTTCGACCTGCCCGAAGCCGAGGAAGAGCTCGTCGCCGGGTTCCACACCGAGTACGGCGGGCTCCGCTTCGCGATGTTCTTCCTCGCCGAGTTCATGAACGTGATCACGGTCTCGGCGATCCTGGTCACGATGTTCTTCGGCGGACCCGCCGGTCCCAACCCGCTCGACGGCACACCCGCCCTCGCGTGGATCCTTCCGGTCGTGTGGTTCCTCGCGAAGACCTGGGCGGTCGTGTTCGTGTTCATCCTGCTCCGGGCGGCACTGCCACGGTTCAAGTACGACCGGCTCATGGACATCGGCTGGAAGTGGCTGCTGCCGCTAGGGCTGGTCTGGGTGCTCGCGACCGCGTTCATGGTCCTGGTCAACGAGCAGCTCTCCGACGACGCGCGCTTCGCCATCGCCGGCGGTGGCATCGCCGCGGCCGTGATCCTCTACCTGGTGGCGCCGCTGTTCACGAGCGCTCCGATCACGACCGACACCACGCCACCGAGCGAGGAGTTCGGCGACGAACTCGAGGAGGTCTCCACCTGATGCCTACGGTCGTCAGCTCACTGATCGCGCTCGTCGCCGTCGCCGCACTGCTGTGGCTGTTCCTCAGCCGCACCGTCCTCGGGCGCGGGCTCAGCGTGCCCCTGCGGACCATGTTCACCCGCCCCGTCACGACCCAGTACCCCGAGGTCAAGCGTGAGCCGCAGCCGCGCTACCACGGCCGCCACCAGCTCAACCGCTACTCCGACGGCCTCGAGAAGTGCATCGGCTGCGAGCTGTGCGCGTGGGCGTGCCCCGCGGACGCCATCTACGTGCAGGGAGCGGACAACACCGCCGAGAAGCGCTACTCGCCGGGTGAGCGGTACGCCATCGACTACCAGATCAACTACAACCGCTGCATATTCTGCGGCCTGTGCATCGAGGCCTGTCCGACGCGTGCGCTCACCATGCTGCACGACTACGAGATCGCGAGCGACTCACGCCTCGAGCTCATCTACACCAAGGACCGCTTGCTGGCGCCTCTCGCCGACGGCACCGACCCGCCGCCCCACCGTGACCGCGACGTGCGCGAGCGCGGGATCAACTACTACGGCGGCCTGGCGACGACGCCGCCCAACCTCCACGGTGGGGAGTTCGCGCCGGCGACCGCCGCCCCCTCGTCGCGCGCTGGCGATGTCGTCCCGGCCGGACCGTGGGGTGGCGGGGGCGACCGCGCGGACCACGGCGAGCTGCCGGAACCGGGGACGCATCCGCCGGATGCGGCCACCGTCGGCGAGCCCGACGAGGACCGGTGATGGATCTGCTCGTACTCGCTCAGGACGTCGGCCAGGACGTCGTCGAGGTCGCGGGGCAGGACCGGATGGCCGAGACCATCCTGTTCTGGGTCCTCGCAGTCATCGGTATGGGCTCCGGCATCGGCATGGTCGTCATGCGCAACATCGTCCACGGTGCGCTGCTGCTGGTCCTGAACTTCCTCGCGATCGCGGGTCTGTTCCTCGTGCTCCAGTCCGGCTTCCTATCGATCGTGCAGGTGATCGTCTACGCCGGGGCGATCATGGTCCTGTTCCTGTTCGTGATCATGCTCCTCGGTGTCGACCGTGACGATGCGCTCATCGACACCACGCGCCTGCACCGGGTCGGGGCCGTCTTGGTCGGCCTCGCGGTCGTCGGGGCGCTCGTGTTCAGCCTGGTGGGCACATTCACGTCGGCGGGCTCCCGGTGTGGCGACCAGGTGGACACCGAGGTGCTGGATCAGCGCACCGACGCCATCCGGTGCGAGGGACTCGACCGCGCGTTGGCCGAGCAGGACGGCAGCGTGGCCGTCCTCGCGAACCGCCTGTTCGGCCGTTACACCTTCCCCTTCGAGGCGTCCGCTCTGCTGCTGACGGTCGCGACGATCGGGGCGATCGTCCTCGGCCGCCGCCACGATGACCCCGAGGACCTGATGGGGGACGGTGTGATCGATCCTCCGCTCCCCGATCGCGAGACCGAGTCCGCCTCGGCGGTCGACGACGAGCCGGGGGTCGACTGATGCCCATCGGCTACTACTACGCGATCGCCGCGATCATGTTCTGCACGGGGCTGGTCGGGGTCCTCCTGCGGCGCAACGCCATCGTGCTGTTCATGTGCGTCGAGCTGATGCTCAACTCGGTGAACCTGACGCTCGCCGCGGCCGCGCGTCAGTGGGGCAGCGCCGACGGTCAGGTCTTCGTGTTCTTCGTCATCGTCGTCGCTGCCGCCGAGGTCGTGGTCGGACTCGGGTTGATCGTCAACATCTTCTTCCGGCGCGGCACCCTCGACGTCGATGCACCGCGACTGTTGAGGGGCTGAGCGATGACGTCCGTGCTGCTCGCCACCGAGGCGTCCGACGCGGGGTTCACCGCCGTCGAGGCCAGCGGTGCGGCGGCCGTCGCGTGGCTGATCCCCCTCCTGCCCCTGATCGGCTTCGTCATCCTCGTGTTCAACCCGCGGCGCGTACGGGAGCCCACCGCGGGGTACGTCGCGACCGCGGCCGCGGGGCTGAGCTTCGCCGTATCCGTGTTGGTGTTCGTCCAGCTGCTCGGTCAGGACGCCGAGCAGCGCACGATCATCACCGAGCTGTTCACGTGGTTCGACGTCGGTGGCTTCCACGTCGATGTCGCCTTGCTGCTCGACCCGCTGTCGGCGGTGATGCTCCTCGTGATCACGGGTGTCGGCTCGCTGATCCACCTCTATTCGATCGGCTACATGCACGGCGACGAGCGGTTCACCACCTACTTCGCGTACCTGAACCTGTTCCTGTTCTCCATGCTCGTCCTGGTCCTCGGCAGTGACCTGCTCGTGCTGTTCGTTGGCTGGGAGCTCGTCGGTCTGTGCAGCTACCTGCTCATCGGGTTCTGGTTCGAACGCTCGGAGTACGCCAGCGCCGCGAAGAAGGCGTTCATCGTCAACCGTGTCGGCGACGTGTCGTTCATGATCGGGATGTTCCTGATCTTCAACACGTTCGGGACCCTGGCCTTCGCCGGCGTGCTGCCTGAGG
Source organism: Actinomycetota bacterium (assembly GCA_019347575.1). Lineage (NCBI taxonomy): Bacteria > Bacillati > Actinomycetota > Actinomycetota bacterium. Next base: position 28,958 of record JAHWKY010000040.1, read on the forward strand.
CGGGCGCGATCGCCGGGACCGCCACCGCGACCGCGATCGGGCTGCTGCTGCTGGGAGGCGCAACCGGCAAGTCGGCGCAGATCCCCCTGTACGTCTGGCTCCCCGATGCCATGGCGGGTCCGACCCCGGTGTCGGCCCTGATCCACGCCGCGACGATGGTCACCGCCGGGGTCTACATGATCGCTCGGATGTCGGCGATCTACCTCGGCTCCACTACGGCGCTCGATGTGGTCGCGTGGATCGGCGTGGCAACCGCGCTGCTGGCAGCGCTCATCGCGGTTCGGCAGGACGACATCAAGAAGATCCTGGCCTACTCGACCGTCAGCCAGCTCGGCTTCATGTTCATCGGGGTCGGCGTCGGGGCGTTCGCCATCGGCATCTTCCACCTCGTGACGCACGCCTTCTTCAAGGCGCTGCTCTTCCTCGCCGCCGGGTCGGTGATGCACGCCCTCGCCAACGAGCAGGACGTATGGCGGATGGGTGGGCTGCGCAAGCACATGCCCATCACGTTCGCCACCTCGGCGATCGCCTGGGCGGCCATCAGCGGCATCCCACCCTTCGCCGGGTTCTGGTCGAAGGACCAGATCCTCACCGAGGCCTACGAGACCGGGCACGAGGCGATATGGGCCCTCGGTGTCGCAGCCGCCATCCTCACCGCCTTCTACATGACCCGCTGGCTCATCCTCGTCTTCTTCGGCCAGGAACGGTTCGGTCGCGACCTGCATCCCCACGAATCGCCCTCGACCATGACCGTGCCGCTCATCGTCCTCGCCGTCCTCTCCGCGGTCGGTGGCGTCGCGTTGAACCCCACCCTCCAGGGCCCGTTGGCCCGCTGGCTCGAGACGGCTGTCGGCGCGTTCCACCCCGAGGAGGGCATGGACCTGCTCTTCGGCCTGAGCGAGCCGATCCTGATCGCGCTGTCCGTGGTCGCGGCGGCGATCGGGATCGGTGCCGCGTACCTGCTGTACTTCCGGGACGGGCCGGAACGCTTGACGGGACCGGTGGCGCGTGTGCTCGAGCAGCGGTTCTACGTGGACCAGTTCTACGAGCTGATCTTCGTCAAGGGCGGGGGGTTGCTCAGCCGCGGCGTGGCCTTCGTGGACCGCTGGGTGATCGACGGTGCCGTCAACGGCGCCGCGACCGCCACACGGTGGTCGGCCGGGGTCACCCGGCGGGTCCAGTCCGGGCTGGTGCGGGCGTACGTCGGACTGCTCGCCCTCGGGACGGTCGCCGTCCTCGCCGTCTTCCTCGTGCGGGCGGGGTGACGGATGGGGCTGCTGAGTCTGACCATGTTGCTGCCCCTGGCGGGGGCGGTCGCGCTCGCCTTCGTCGACGGGGAGGATCGCCGGAACGTCCGCAACATCGCGCTGGGAGCCTCGCTGCTGACGTTCGTCGCGAGCCTCGTCGTCCTGGCGCGCTTCGACACCACCGACGCTGGCTTCCAGCTGCAGGAGCGGATCGACTGGCTCCCCGCGCTCGGGGCCAGCTACCACCTGGGGGTCGACGGGATCGCACTGGTGCTGATCCTCCTCACGAGCTTCTTCACTCCGGTCGTGATCGCCGCGCACTGGCAGCACACCGACCGGCTCCGCGGCTTCCTCGCCGCGTTCCTGGTGCTCGAGACCGCGGTCATCGGGGTCTTCCTGAGCCTCGACCTGCTGCTGTTCTACGTCTTCTGGGAGGTCATGCTCGTCCCGATGTACCTGCTCATCGGGATGTGGGGCTACGAGAACCGACGCTACGCAGCCATCAAGTTCTTCCTCTACACCCTGCTCGGTGGGCTGCTCATGCTCGTCGGGATCCTCGTCGTGTACGCGCAGGCCGGAGGCTCGTTCGCCTACGACAGCGTCCTCGACGTCGCCCTCGATCCCGGGACGCAGCGGTGGTTGTTCTGGGCCTTCATGGCCTCCTTCGCGGTGAAGATCCCCCTCTTCCCGGTCCACACGTGGCTGCCGGACGCGCACACCGAGGCACCCACGGGCGGCTCGGTGATCCTCGCCGCGGTGCTCCTGAAGATGGGTGGCTTCGGGATGCTGCGCTACGCGCTCCCGCTCTTCCCTGACGCGACGCACGAAGCCGCGCCGTGGCTGCTGGCCTTGTCCGTGGTCGGGATCCTGTACGGCGCCGTCATGGCGCTGGTCCAGACCGACCTGAAGCGCCTGGTGGCCTACTCCTCGGTGTCGCACATGGGCTTCGTCGTGCTCGGGATCTTCGCGCTCACCACGACGGCCACGTCCGCCGGGGTCGTGCAGATGATCAACCACGGCCTGTCGACCGGCGCGCTGTTCCTGCTGGTGGGCTTCCTCTACGAACGGCGCCACACCCGCCAGATCGCAGCGTTCGGCGGCTTGGCCAAGCGGGTCCCGGTGTACGCGGGCCTGTTCCTCGTCGTGGCGCTGTCCTCGCTCGCCCTACCCGGCCTCAACGGCTTCGTCGGTGAGTTCCCCATCCTGCTCGGGACGTTCCAGGTCTCACGTTGGGCCGGTGTGCTGGCCTCGTTCGGTGCCGTGCTCGCCGCCCTGTACCTGTTGTGGGCCTACCAACGCGTCTTCCACGGGCCCCTCGAAGGCGCCGACAACGAGAACACCACCGACCTCAAGCCGCGCGAGATCGCGATCCTGGCACCCATCCTCGCCTTGATCGTCGTCATCGGGATCTACCCCAAGCCCCTCTACGACACCGTGGGCCCGTCCGTCGAGCGGACCCTGTCGCAGGCCGGATCGGCGGAGGTGGCGGCCGCTGCCGTCGAAGTCGCACCGGCGACGGTGGAGGAGTAGCCCGTGCTCTTGCTCGCCCAGACCCAACCACCTCCCGGTGTCCCGGGTGGTCAGGAGACGCCGCTCGTCCAACCGCTCGAGGTCGCCTGGTCGGCCTTCGCGCCTGAGCTCGTCGTCTCCGGTGTGGCCCTCGCCCTGCTCCTGCTCATCATCGCGCGGCACAACCGCAGCGGGATCGGGGTCGTGCTCGGCGGGATCAGCACCGCGGTCGGCCTGTGGCTGGCGAGCCAGGACCTGTGGGTGCCCGCCGTCGTTGCGATCTTCACCGGCGTGGTCGGTGCCGGCATCGTCGTCGCGTTCCGCGACCGACCCACCCTCGGCAACGCGTGGCTCGCCGCGCTCGCACTACTCGGGGCGTTGGGGCTAACGGCGTGGCAGTGGGCGGACGTCGTGGTGCTCGACACCGGCGTGCGTGAGGCGCAACTGGCCGTCGGCGGTTCGATCGCGCTCGATGGGATCGCGTTCTTCACGAGGATCGTCGTCTACCTCTCCGCCCTCCTGACGATCCCAGTCGGCTACGGCTACCTGCACGAGCGGCGGATCCACCGGCCCGACTTCGAACCGCTGATCCTGCTGGCGTCGACCGGGATGGCGTTGCTCGGGGCCGCGGCGGACCTGATCACCCTCTTCGTCGCGCTCGAGATCCTGTCGCTGGCCCTGTACATCCTCGCGGGGCTGGCCCGGCGCGATCGGCGGTCACAGGAGGCCGCGATCAAGTACTTCGTCCTCGGCGCGGTCGCCGCCGCGGTGCTGCTCTACGGCCTGGCACTCATCTACGTGGCGACGGGCACGCTCGACATCGCGGTGATCTCCGACGCCCTCGGCCTGGTGACGACCCCCGACCGCCTCGCGCTGCTGGGTGTTGCCCTGGTCACGGTCGGGCTGGGGTTCAAGGTCGCGCTGGTCCCCTTCCACCTCTGGATCCCCGACGTCTACCAGGGCGCGCCGACCAACGTCACGATGTTCATGGCGGCAGCCACCAAGGCCGCAGCCTTCGCAGCGATCCTGCGGCTGTTCGGCCTCGGCTTCGAGCGGCTCGCCGACATCTGGGCGCCGATCGTCGCGGTCCTGACCGCGGTCACGATGATCGTTGGAGCGGTCCTCGCGATCGTGCAGACGGACGTCAAGCGCATCCTCGCCTACTCGTCGATCGCGCACGCCGGATACGCGGCGATCGGCGTCGTCGCCGGTGGCGCGGCGGGGCGCTCCGGAACGCTGTGGTACCTGCTGACCTACGCCGTGAGCGTCATCGCCGCGTTCGGTGCTGTGCTGGCCCTCGAGCGCCGCCGACGGGGCGAGGTCACGCTCATCGACCTCAAGGGACTGGGGCGTCGGTCGCCGATGATCGCCGGGATGTTCAGCCTGGCCCTGCTGTCGCTGGCCGGCATCCCGCCAACCGCCGGGTTCGCCGGCAAGTGGGTCGTGTTCTCCGCTGGGGTCGATGCGGACTGGACCTGGCTCGTCGTGGTCGGCGTCATCAGCACGGTCATCGCCGCGTTCTTCTACCTGCGGCTGATGGCCATGATGTACCTGGAGGAACCCGAAGAGGACGGCCTGGAGCCGAGGGTCACCACCGGGCTCTCCGTCGGCATCTCGTTCGCTTCGGCTGCCGTCATCCTCCTCGGGGTCGGTACCTTCCTCGATCTGGCCGAACAGGCCGCGCTGCTCGCGCGGTGACATCGACCGAGCGAGGTGACCTCGTGACCGCCACGCCCGCGCCCCGCTCGATCGGGGATGCGATCGCGGAACTCGAACGTCACGGACTCGGCGTCGCCGACACGCTCGCCGAGGTCGAGTCGCGGCTGCGGGTCCAGGTCCAGACCTCGCACGCCTTCGTCGATCGCGCCGCCAAGTACCTGATGCAGGCGGGTGGGAAGCGGTTCCGGCCGCTGCTGGTGGCCCTGGCCTCGCACCTCGGTGACCCCGACGATCCCCGCATCCCGGACGCCGGTGTCGTGGTCGAGCTCGTGCACCTCGCCACGCTCTACCACGACGACGTCATCGACGAGGCGACCACCCGACGAGGCGCACGGTCCGCGAACGCGCGGTGGGACAACACGGTCGCGATCCTGACGGGCGACTACCTGTTCGCCCGGGCGTCGGAGCTGTCCGCCGACCTCGGCGTTGAGGTCACCCGGATCATGGCGCGGACCATCGCCACGCTGTGTGAGGGCCAGGTCCTCGAAGTGCAGGGGTCGCGGGGCGCGCTGCCGCCCGACGTCCCACGGGTCGAGGCCGGCCTCGACCACTACCTGAAGGTCGTGGGGGACAAGACCGCCAGCCTCATCGCGACGTCGTGTCAGCTCGGGGCCCTGCTGTCGGGCTGCGATGCGGAGGTCATCGCACGTACGCGCGAGTACGGGTGGAACACCGGGATGGCCTTCCAGCTGTCCGACGACATCCTCGACATCGCCTCCGACCGGACGGAGAGCGGCAAGATCCCGGGGACCGACCTGCGCGAGGGCGTGCGCACCCTGCCGGTCCTGTTCGCGGTCGAAGCGGAGCGGGGCGGGGAGCTCGAGCGCCTGCTCGACACCGATCATCTGTCGGATGCTGCGGTCTCACGAGCGCTCGAACTGCTGCGCTCGAGCCCGGCGCTCGAGCGGGCCCGGGTGACCGCTCAGGACTACGCGGACCAGGCGGTCAAGGCGCTCGACGGCCTCGGGGATGCCGCGGTCGTGCAGGCCCTCGAGGAGCTCGCGCGCTTCGCCGTCACCCGCGTCGGGTGACGACTACCCATCCACGCTGGTACATCGCACCCTCCGACGTTGCGATGTGCCAGCATCGATGGGCTGAGCCCCGCCCGACGCGTTGGGTGGGTCTCGACGCCGCTGGTAGTCTCCGCCTGACGCGGGGCAGGTACGCCGGCAACGACCTAGACCGCCGTTCCGAGCCCCGCACACGGTCGACCTGCGGGAACCCTGAGCACCTCCCGCACGAACATCCAGCGGACGCATACCGGGCCCTTCCCCGGTCTCTGACGCTCGCCAGGGTGCCGACCGCACGACGTGACGACCTGGGTGAGGAGGATGCTCGGTGGGCTTCTACGAGCAGTGGGGCACCTTCGCGGTGCTCACGATCGTGGGCGTGGGTCTGTACGCCCTCATCATGCTGCTCAACCGGGTCATGCGCCCCGCCTTCCCTTCGCCGGCGAAGCTGTCCACCTACGAGTGCGGCGTCGATCCGGTCGGGGCGGGCTGGAGCCAGATGAACATCCGCTACTACGTGTTCGCGTTCCTGTTCGTGATCTTCGACGTCGAGAGCGTCTTCATCTTCCCGTGGGCGGTCCTGCTTGACGGCCTCGGTGACGACAGCGCGATATCGGCCACGTTCGCGCTCGTCGAGATGTTCATCTTCATCGCCGTCCTGGCGGTGGGCATCGTGTACGCGTGGAGGAAGAAGGTCCTGACGTGGGACTCGTAGACCAGGTCGAGATGCCCAAGCCGGTGAAGTTCCTGTTCAACTGGGGCAGGAAGTACTCACTGTGGGTGTTCAACTTCGGACTCGCTTGCTGTGCCATCGAGTTCATCGCGGCCTCGACGTCACGTCACGACTTCATCCGCCTGGGTGTGATCCCGTTCGCGCACGGCCCGCGCCAGGCCGACCTGATGGTCGTGTCGGGGACCCTCACAGACAAGATGGCCCCGGCTCTGAAGCGGCTCTACGACGAGATGCCCGAGCCCAAGTACGTGATCAGCTTCGGGTCCTGTGCCAACTGTGGTGGGCCGTACTGGGACAGCTACTCCGTCACGAAGGGTGTCGACCAGATCGTCCCCGTCGACGTCTACGTGCCCGGGTGCCCGCCCCGTCCGGAGGCGCTGCTCGAGGGCATCATCCGGCTCCAGGACCGCATCGGTGGCGAGTCGCTGAAGGAGCGCCTGTCGACGCGCCGTGAGCCGATCGTGGTGGAGGGCTGAGGTGACCCCCGACGAACTCCATGACCACCTCGCCCCCAAGCTGGGGTCGCACGTCGTCGAGTCGGGGGTGGCGTTCGGCGACGTCACGCTGACGCTCGATGCCGACGGCTACGTCGAGGCCGCCGAGCTCTGCCGCGACACCGACGAGGTCGCGTGCGACCTGTTCGACTGCCTCTTCGGCGTCGACGAGCGCGACGCGGGCTTCGGCGTCGTCACGATCCTGTACTCGACCCGGCATCGCCACCGCGTGATCCTGCGCACCGTCGCGAGCGGGGGTCGCGACCAGCCGACGGCGCCCACCCTCACACACCTGTACCCCGGCGCCAACTGGCACGAGCGTGAAGCCTGGGACATGTTCGGCATCGAGTTCGAGGGTCACCCCGGGCTGACGCCGCGCATCCTGTGCACCGAGAACTTCGAGGGCTGGCCGCTGCGCAAGGACTTCTACCTGGGCAGCCGTGCGGCGAAGCCGTGGCCCGGCGTGAAGGAGCCGGCTGAGACCGACGAGGAGGGCAACGTCATCGTCAGGGAGCCCAAGCTCGGTGACGCACCCGGCCCCTACATCCTCGATGAGTTGATGGCCAAGCAGGCCAAGCAGGTCAACCGCGCCGACGAGGAGCTCGCGATCCCCGACGAGCCGTCCGTCGGCGTCGAGGCGGCACCGTCGGAGCCGGCGACCGACGAGGACAAGGCCGACCAGGCAAAGGCCAAGGCCGAGCGCGCGCGCAAGAAGGCGGCCGAGATGCGCAAGAAGAAGGCGGCCGAGCGCTCTGCAGCCGAGGCCGAGAACGCTGAGGAAGGTGCTCAAGTAGCCGAAGGCGGTAGCACGGAGGAAGGTGCTCAAGCAGCCGAAGGCGGTAGCACGGAGGAAGGTGCTCAAGCAGCCGAAGGCGGTAGCACGGAGGAAGGTGCTCAAGCAGCCGAAGGCGGTAGCACGGAGGAAGCCGAACAGGACGGAGGTGGGTCGTGAGCGATCTCTCATCCACCGAGACGGTCCTCCCGGCGACGGCCCCTGGCGAGGCTCTCGCGGTCGAGGTCGAGGGCGACGGCGACTTCGCCACCCAGGACATGACC
>JAHWKY010000041.1 GCA_019347575.1 Actinomycetota bacterium
CTCGAGACCGCCCTCCACCACCTCGGCTGGGAGCTTCGCGGGCGACGCGTGGTGATCCAGGGCTTCGGCAAGGTGGGAGCGGTGATCGCGCGCGAGCTCGTCGCCCGCGGGGCCAAGGTCGTCGCGGTCTCGGTTGTCGCCGGCGGGGTGATGAACGACGCCGGGCTCGACGTCGACGCTCTGCTCGCCTGGGTCTCCGAGCACCACTTCCTCGAGGAGTACAGCCACATCTCCGCGAACGAGGTGTACCTCGGCTACCTCGCCGCCTTGACCGAGCGCATCCACCTCGCATCGGGGATCTTCAACATCACCCCGCAGGTCAACCACCCCGTGCGCGTGGCCGAGCGCGTCGCCATGCTCGACCACCTCACGGAGGGACGGTTCGAGTTCGGGACGGGCCGGGGCGCGGGCAGCCTCGAGGTCACCGGCTTCGGCATCGAGGACAACAAGATCACCAAGGAGATCTGGGACGAGGTGATCTGGGAGTTCCCGAAGATGTGGGCGCAGGAGGACTACAGCTTCGACGGCAAGTGGTTCCAGCTGCCCGAGCGCAACGTGCTGCCCAAGCCGTTCACCAAGCCGCATCCGCCGATGTGGGTCGCCGCGGGCAACCCGCCGACGTTCGAGAAGGCCGCACGTCACGGCCTCGGCGTCCTGGGGTTCAACATGAGTCCGATCCGGGACATGGAGCCGATGGTGAAGGCCTACAAGGGGGCCATCGCGGAGGCGGAGCCGGTCGGGGCGTACATCAACGACAACGTCATGATCACCAACACCGCGCTGGTGCTCGAGGACGGGCAGAAGGCGCGCAAGATCGCGACCGACATGGGATCGGGACGGCACCACTCGCTCGTCTACCGCTACCACGACACCTTCCCGACGCCCGAGTACGTACCCGCCTGGCCCGCGACGCTGCCTGACCCGTCCGATAACGCTGTGATGACCCTCATCAACGAGGGCTACATGCTGTGCGGCAGCCCCGACGAGGTCACTGAGCAGATGGAGGCCTACGTCGAGGTCGGCCCCGACCAGCTCGTGTTCGGCCTGCCGATCGACATGCCCATCGAAGCGGCGCTCGAGACCGTGCAGCTGTTCGGCGAGCAGGTCATCCCCAAGTTCGACAGCGACCCCGTCCACCGGTCCACCCGCAACCGTGAGGCCGCCGTCGGGGCCAGCTAGCGTCCGCCTCCTCGACAGCCGAAGGCGGTCATGAACCGACAGCAGCCCAAGGGCCCGGTCTCGGAGTTCAGCTGGCGTGGCTACACCCTGCGCTACGAGGAGCGGGGCGACGGTGCGCGGCCGTTCGTGCTGATGCACGGGCTGCTGCTGCCGTCGTGGATCAACGGCCAGATCGCCGACCGCCTCGCCGAGGCGGGGCACCGCGTGATCCTGTTCGACCTCCTCGGCCACGGCCGCTCCGACAAGCCCACCCACGCCACCGCCCACCGGCTCGAGTTCGCGGGCGAGCAGGTCGTGGCTTTGCTCGACCACCTCGAGCTCGAGGAGGCGGTCGTCGGTGGCGTGTCGCTCGGAGCCAACGTCACCCTCGAGGCTGCCGTCCGCGCCCCGCAGCGGGTCCGCGCCATGGTGTGCGAGATGCCGGTGCTCGAGCGCGGCACGATCGGCGTGCAGCTGCAACTCGCCCCGCTGCTGTTCCTGCTGCGCTACGGAGGCTGGCCGCTGCGAGCGCTCTTCAACGCCGTCGGCAAGCTGCCACGCACCCGCTCCGAGGTCCTCAACGCCGTGCTCGACACCGGCGGTGACACCCGCGAGATGGCCGCGGTCATGCACGGCTTCGCGGCGGGTCCGGTCTGTCCTCCGCTGGCGGACCGCAAGCGCCTCGATGCGCCGGCGCTCGTCATCGGGCACGGTGGCGACTGGATGCACCCGATGGACGACGCCGAGGCCCTGGCTGCCGAGCTGCCGAACGCGCGCCTGGTCCAGGCCCGCAGCTTCTTCGAACTGCGCACCCGCCCCGACCGCATCGTCGGCGAGATCGGCCGCTTCCTCGACGAGGTCTGGGCGCCCCGCCTCGTCGCCGCCGACGAGGCCTAGTTCGAGCGACGCCGCATCCGCGTCGTCGATCGAGCGGTCGCGGTCAACCCGCGGCCGAGAGCGCGGTCTCGGCCGCTGCGCGAGGCGGGGGCCCCGGGCCGCAAGCGAGGACTACAGGTCCTTGCTCCAGCGTCGGTAGGTGCGGACGACCCTCATGCCGACGTGCTCGTAGAGCGACAGCGCCCCGGTCCTCGAGTCGGTCGACAGCCCCGCTGTCACCAGGCCGCGGCGGTGGAACTCGGCGAACGACGTCTGCAGCAGGGCACGACCGATCCCATGGTTGCGGTGTGACCGGTCCACGGCGAGCTGCTGGATCCAGCCGTCGCGGTCCCCGTCCACCAGCCCGACAGCCGCCCCGACGATCTCGTCGCCGTCAACCGCCAACCAGGTCAGCTCCGGATCGGTGTCGTCGCGGTCGAGCAGCGACGCCTGCCAGTCCTCGAAGCTCCACTCTCCCGGCTCGCGGTCGGGCCACTCGGAGAACGCCCGGTCGATGAGCTCGTACACCGCGCGCTCGTCGTCGGGGCGTCGGAGCGTCCGCAGGGTGATGCCATCGGGGAGCGGCGGGGCGTCGCGTGCCCGCTCGAGCTCGAGCTCGAGGAGCCAGGAGCTCCAGCGTGGCGTGTAGCCGCGGTCGCGGAGGAGCTCGATGGCCTCGAGGTTGGTGTCGGAGATAGTCTGGCCCACGCCGGCGCAGTCGAGCTCGCGCGCCCGCTCCTCGCTCCAAGCCGCGAGCGCCGCCCCGACACCCCTCCGGCGGTGATCGGGGTGCACGTGGATCCACGCTCGCCCCGCGATGACGTCGCCGTACGCGATCGGGGTCGCGCGATCCTCGACGAGCACCGCGTCGCGTTCGAGGTCGAGGCTGGGCCGCTGCCAGTCGGCGCGGATGTCCTCGAGGCTGACGTCGATGACACCGTCGAGCACCTCCTCGGCGGCGGCCACCAGGCGGTAGACCGCCTCGGCGTCGTCGGGGCGCGGGGCGCGTGCCGTGAGGTCGGGTGGGAAGCGCATCGGGAGCCCGTGTTGGGGGCCGGCGAGCCTAGCCAGCGGTCGCTCGGCGCCGGACGGGCACGTCCACACCGATGGCCCGCTGGGCCCCTCCGAAGGACGAGCGTGGTCGTTCGGGCCCGGCCCAACGGTCGAGGTCGACGGTCCGTAACGCGACGCTGCGCACCGTGATCGGCGTCCCGACACTGCGTTCGGATGGGTGTGCGCGACCGACCACGGACGAGGGAGATGATCGTGCACCGTCGACGACTGATGACCCTGCTCGCTGCTATCAGCGCCGCCTCACTGGCGATGGTTCCAGGAGGTGGTGGACCCGGTGGTGACCGGGACGGTGACGCCGATCGCGATCCAGCGACCGCGTACACCGAGGACACCGACACCAACGACGGTGGCACACCAGACGATGTCGCCGACGACGGCGACGACCGCCATCCGTCGGGTCGCGACCGCTCGGTGGACCCCGATCCCGGCAACACCGGGAAGTCCGAGAGCGATCCGGACGGCGATGCCAACGGCGGCGTCGACAAGCCCGACGGGGACTCGGATGGGGACCTCGCGGACGAGGACGGGAACAACGGCTGTGGCAACGACGACGACTTCGAGGACGACAACAACGGCAACTGCGGTGGTCCGGAGTCGGAGGGCGAAGCCGGTGTCAACGCGACGCAGGTCCAGCAACGCGAACGCGCCGAGCAGCAGAGCGAGGCGCGTCGCGGCCAGCGCGCACAGCTGCAGGCGCAGGCGGCCCTGCGGGCGCACGAGCGTCCCGACGCCCGGACCGTCGGCGCGGTCCGATCGGCGAGCGCGACGCAAAGCGGCGCCGTGCTCGAGACGGGTGACGTGGTGAGCACGGCGGGTGCTGACGGCGCGGCCGTCCTCGGCGCCGTTCTCGAGCGCCCCGCCGCATCCACGGCGACGTCCGCCGCCGCGCCGGCCGATGCCACGACCACCGAGGTCCTCGGTGTCGCGCTGGAGGCGCAGGAGGTCACCGAGACGACGTCGCTACCGCGGACCGGCCTCGAGCTGTTCGCCACCGCCCTGATCGCGACCGGGCTCGTCGCCAGCGGCAGCGCCATGGTCCGTCGCCGTCGCTGACCCCCCGCCCCGCTGAGCGTGTGCATCCAGCCCCGCCTACCGGGTCCATCTGCACCCGCTCGTCCCCGCCTCCCCTGAGCGTGTGCATCCTGGCCCGCCTACCGGGTCCCGATGCACACGCTCGTCACAGGCCGAGGGTGTCGGCGACGACGTCGCGGTGCTGGTCGGTGGTGCCCCAGGCGGCGGTGAGCGCCCAGATGCGCTTCATCCACAGGTGCAGATCGGACTCCCACGTGTAGCCGATCGCCCCGTGGACCTGCAGCGCCGCTCTGGCGGCCTGCTCGGCCGCGCGCCCCGCCCTCGCCTTCGCCATCGCGACGTGCGTGTGGACGACGGGCTCGTCGCTCGCCACCGACCAGGCGGCACGCTCGACCACGGGGCGGGCGAACGACACCGCGACGAGCGCGTCGGCGAGGAGGTGCTTGACGCCCTGGAACGAGCCGATCGGCACGCCGAACTGCTCCCGGGTCCGCGCGTGCTCGGCAGCCAGCTCGATGACGCGCTCACCCAGTCCGACCAGCGTGGCCGCGGCTCCGAGCGCGCCCCGCAGTGCCGCCGCGTGCAGCGGCCTCTGGCCTGCCGACTGCCCCTGCACCTCGAGGTCGTAGCCCGACCGCACCTCGTACAGGGGCCGCCCCGGATCGACGCTCTCGACCGCGACGACCTCCGCTGATCCGCCGAGTTGTGCGTGCGTCGCGTCGAGGCCCACCTGCACGATCAGATCGGCACCACCCGCGTGCGCGACGAACCGATCCGAGCTCAGGGCGATCGCGACCACGGCGTCGCCCATGGCGATCCGCGGCAGCCACTCAGTTCCCAACGGCGAGCCGGCGAGCACCGCTGGGGCGACCAAGGCGGTCTCGATCAGGGGACCGGGGAAGGCGACCCGTCCCGCCTCCTCGCACAGCACCATCGCCGACACCTCGTCGAGCCCGAGACCGCCGGTGTCCTCGGGCATGAGCGTCCCGAGCATCCCGAGACCCGCGAGCCCGCGCCATAGCGACGCATCGAGGCCGGTCCCGGAGGCAGCCGCCTCGCGGACCCGAGCAGGCGTGCACTCCGCCCCGAGGTACTCCTGTACGGCGCCGCGGTACAGGCGTTGGTCCTCGGTGAACGCGAAGCGCATCATCGGCTCCGGGGCAGGTCGAGCACGCGCTCGGCCACGATGTTGCGCTGGATCTGGTTGGTCCCGGCGTAGATCGGTCCGGCGAGCGCGAACAGGAAGCCGTCGAGCCACGCCCCGCCGTCGGGCGCCTCGTCTCCGGCCAGCGCGGCGTCGGCGCCGAGCAGTCGCAGTGCGGTCTCGTGCAGGTGCAGGTCCATCTGCGACCAGAACAGCTTGTTGAGGCTCGCCTCGAACCCCACCGCCCCACCCTCGAGCACGTGCGACACGGTGCGGTACTGGTACAGCCGGTAGGCCTCCGCATCCATCCACGCGTCGAGCACCTCGTCCCGCGCCGAGGGGCGTCCCGGACCGGCGGACTCCACCCACCGCGCTACGAGCCGCTCGGCCGGGGCGAGGAAGCGCCCCGGCGAGCGCAGGCTCACACCGCGCTCGAACCCGGCGGTCGACATCGCGATGCGCCAGCCGTCGCCCGGGTGGCCGACCGTGCAGAGGTCCGCCGGGACGCGCACGTCGTCGAGGAACACCTCCGCGAATCCGGTCTCGCCGTCGAGCTGGGCGATGGGGCGCACGTCGACGCCGTCGGCGTCCAGGGGCACCAGGATGAACGACAGGCCACGGTGACGCTCGGAGCCGGGTTCGGACCGGAAGAGCCCGAACATCCACTCGGCGAAGGCCCCGCGTGACACCCAGATCTTCTGCCCGCTGAGGACCCACTCCTCACCGTCTCGCCGCGCGGTCGACCGCAGCGACGCGAGGTCGCTGCCGGCCTGCGGCTCCGACCATCCCTGGCACCAGATCTCGTCCGCGCGCGCCATCGGCGGCAGGAACCGAGCACGCTGCTCCTCGGTACCGTGCTCCATGAGGGTCGGCCCGAGGAGGAACAACCCGTTCTGGCCGACCCGCCCCGGCGCCCCGCTGCGCCAGTACTCCTCCTCGAACACCAGCCACTCGATGAGGTCGAGGCCGCGACCGCCGTACTCCTCCGGCCACGCCACGACCGCCCAACCGGCATCGTGCAGCTGCCGCTCCCACGCCCGGTGGGCCTTGAAGCCGTCGGCGGTGTCCATCGACGCCAGCGGTGGGTCCGGCATGTTCGCGGCGAGCCACGTGGCCGCCTCGGCACGTAGCCGTTGCTGCTCCGGGGTGAAGGTCAGGTCCACGGCTCGGGACGCTAGCCGAGCGCGAGACCCGAACCTGACGGGGCGTCAGGTCCCGCTGGTGGCCAAGCGCCTCGTCCCCGATCCCCCCGCCATCGGGCTGGCCACCGGCTTCCGTTTCCCGGATGCGCTGATCGGCGGTGTGCACGTCGATCGCCATGGTGGCCCCATCCTCCTCCCACGACCGGACGAGCTGCCCGCGGTGGTGCAGACGTACCTCGGCGACGACCGCGTGCCGATCATCGCCGGCTACCTCTACGGCGGGGTGGCAGCGCTGGAGGAGTCCGTGCGTACCGCGGTCGACGCGATCATCCACTCCTGACCCCGTCGAGCGTCAGGGCGCGGGAGCCGGGTCCCCGACGCCGGGATGGTCGAGTGACGCCGTCAGGTCACTCGGCGGGCTCGTCGGGGACCAGGATCAGCGTGGGCATGGTCACGTGCGAGTCACCCTCGAGCCCCAGGTTGTGCTGGTTCCAGTTCGCCCCGTGCATCGCCACGCTGAGCACAACGCTGCCCACGTGGGCCTCATCGAAGTCGGCTGGGACGTCGTAGCTGAACGGCAGGTCGTAGCCGTCCTGGTCGGGCGTCACGATCGCGGTGAGGTTCTGCACCGGGAACTGGTGCAGGAACGTGCCGCCGGAGTCGAACAGCATCATCTGGACATCCGCCGCCGTCTGCCCGACGCCTCCGACGAGGCCGGTCCAGGACTCCGCACGGATGACACCCTCGATGTCGCGGTCCGCGTCGAGGTAGAGCGGCACCCCGTTCGCGGTCGTGTAGTCGACCCAGTCCGGACTGCCGAGCTGGTAGTTCACCTCGCGCAGCGGTACCCCGCCGATCGTCCCACAGCCATCCGCCCCGTCGGGGCCCGAGAAGGTGTTCAGGCGGCCCGGCTCGGCGGTTGACCCGCAACCATCCCGACGGAGGAAGAACTGCGTCTCGTCCTGCTCGAAGTGGAAGCCGTCAGGCACGTGCGTCGTCGCGATCAGAGTGGTGGCCAGGATCGCCGCGAGCAGGCCGATCACGACCGTGCGGCCGGGTCCGATGTGCATGGTGTCTCCCTCTCCCGATGGGGTGGTCTTCGACGTCGACAGCCCCGATTCCTACCCGTAGCGTTGGTGTCATCGCCACCGACCGGAGATCTCGTGACCCACGCTGCAACCCCCCGTGGCGTGCAGTTTCCCGAGATGGACGGTGAGCGCAGCACCACGGCCACCGGGCGTGCCGTGTTCGCCGACGCCGCACGCCCCATCGATGCCGGCCTCGCGGAGCGCATCGCCAACGCCCCGAAGTGGCACGCCACCTACCTCGCCTACGTGCGCGATCTGCTCGCCGCCGAGTGGGCCGACCCGCTCGGCGGCGCGGCGGTTCCCGGAGCAGGACTCGACTCGCTGTACGAGCGCATGGAGTTCGTCCGTGACGGCGACGCGATGCGGCTCGATCGTGTGGTCCGCAGCTCTGACGTTCCAGGCCTGCGCACGGTCACGGTCGAGGGGGAGGGTGGGCCGCGCCCCGACGGACTCCGCGTCTCCTACCGCGGCCGGGTGCTGTCGGACGATGCTCTCCGCGCACAGCTACGGGACTGGGTGGACCGCGGCATCGTCGAGCCATCGTTCGCCGAAGCCATCGAGCTCGTCATCGCCACTCCCGACTGGCTCGACCTGACCGACCAGCGGTTCGTCCTGCTCGGAGCGGGCGCCGAGATGGGCCCGCTGGAGTCGCTGTGCGCCTGGGGCGCCGAGGTCGTCGTCGTGGACCGGCCTCGTCCCCCCATCTGGGAGTCGATCCTGGCGGCGGTCCGGGCGGGCACGGGGCGTGCGCACGTGCCGGTGGCGGCAGATGCTCCGCAGGATGACCTGGCGAGGGTCGCCGGGGTCGATCTGATCACCGCTGTGCCTGAGGTGGCGGCGTGGCTGCGCGAGTTCGAGGGGCCGGTCACCATCGGGAACTACGTCTACGCCGACGGTGCAACGAACGTGCAGGTGTCGATGGCCGTCGACGCGCTGATCCTCGATCGCGGGGTTCGGGATCCCGACACCCGTCTGGCCGTGCTCGCCACCCCGACGGACGTGTTCGCCGTCCCGGAGGAGGTGGTCGCGGATGCGCAGCGACGCCACGGCGACGCATCCGGGGCGTGGCCGCGGGTGGCGCGGACGATCTCACGCGACAACCTCTACGTACCCAACTACGAGGATGGCGTGGTCACGACCACGTCGGGGCGCCGGGCCGGCATCGCCGACGCCCTGGTGGCGCAGCAAGGGCCGAACTACGTCCTGGCGAAGCGCCTGCACCGCTGGCGGGCCCGGGCGATGCGGGCGGCGGGTCACCGCACCTCGATCAACGTCGCCCCGGCGACCTCAACGCGGTCGGTGACGAAGAACCGCGTCCTGGCGGCGGCCTACCGCGGGGCGGATCGGTTCGGGGTGGAGGTGTTCGCGCCCGACACCAGCAACACGCTCATGGCTGCCCTGCTCGTGCACGACCTCCGCAACGACAAGTCCAGCGCCAGCCCCGAGGTGGCGCTCGACCACCCGCTCGATCTACTCGCCGAGGGAGCGGCGCACGCGGGGCTGTGGCGGATGCCGTACGCGCCCCGCACGGTGCTGCCGCTCGCGGTCGTCCGTGGCCTGCTCCGTCCCGAGCGAACTCCGAGCTGAGTTCCGGTCTGTCTCCAGGTCAGGCGGGCTGCTGCTCGGTTGCCCAGAGGGTGGACCGGTCACCGACGTAACTGGCGGCGCGGTGGAGACTCGCCGTCAACGGCACCGCG
Organism: Actinomycetota bacterium; assembly: GCA_019347575.1. Classification (NCBI taxonomy): domain Bacteria; kingdom Bacillati; phylum Actinomycetota; species Actinomycetota bacterium. The sequence goes on from JAHWKY010000041.1 coordinate 9,212, forward strand.
ATGATCGCGCCCACGACGCCCATGAGGAACCCTCCCAGCGTCAGGCCGACGAGGATGGCCAGAGGGTGCAGGTCGACGCTGCGGCCAAGCACGATCGGGGCGAGGACGTTGCCCTCGAGTTGCTGCACGACGACCATGATCGCGAGCACCACCAGGGCCATCGCGAGCCCCTCCGCGGCGAGTGCGACGAGCACGGCAGCCGCGCCAGCCGTGAACGCTCCGACGACGGGGACGAACGCGCCTAGGAAGACGATGAAGCCCAGCGCCGCCGCCAGTGGGATGCCGAGGATCAGGAGGGCGACGGCCATGAGCACGCCTTCGAAGGTGGCGATCACCGCCTGACCGCGGATGTAGTCGCCGACCGTCTCCGAGACCCGTCCGCCGATCTCCGCGGCGTGGTCGCGGTACCTCGTCGGCACGAGTGACACGAGCCACCCACCGATGCGGTCACCGTCCCGGATGAGGAAGAACACCACGACGATCATCAGCGCCGTTTGGGCGAGCAACCGCAGAGCGGACTCGGCGGCGGCGATCGCCTGCGTACCGCTTCCGGCGTCGCCTTCCCCTTCGCCTCCGCCCGCGATGCCTTCGCGCAGTCCGTCCACCAGCGTCTGGAGGTCGAAGGCGGGCAGGCCGAAGGCGCCATCCGCGAGTCGCTGCCGCAACTGCTCGTAGCCGTCCTGTACCGCCGTGACCACATCGGGCAGCTCCGAGCTGACCCGCACCGCCACCAAGGCCACGGCTCCGATCGTGATGGCCAGTCCACCCGCGAACACGGCTGCGGAGGCCGCGTTGCGGCCCCACCCGCGGCTGCGGAGACGTCGTGACAGCGGGGCGAGTACGGCCGCGGGGAACGTCGCCAGCAGGAGCGGGACGACGACGATCCTGGCCTGCACGAGGCCGAACACCAAGAGGGCGGCCGTGAGGATGATCCCCACCAACGCCCAGGCGTAGGTGCCGACCCGAACGACCGGGTGTCGCCACGCGCGATCCGATGCTGGCCCGGGACCGTTGGAGGCGCGGCGCCTGTCCTGCGGCTCCCGCTCCCGGTTCGGTGCGTCGGTCGTCGCCACGGTCGCGTCGCCCCCGAGATAGGTGGTCACCTCACCGTACGGGCGTCCGTCGCGCTCTCACGGTCCGTTCGGCCGGGCTGCGTTCCGGCGTCGGCGTCCTCGATCGGCCCGTCAGAGGGCTTCTCCACCGACCGTGAAGCTCGTCGCGATGCGCTCGACGACGTCGTGCAGGTGCGTGGCTGCCCGGGGGATGCGTACGGACAACGACACGTGCCGCGTGCCGTCATCGGCGACGACCTGGTTGAGGCGCTCGTGGCCGCTGGGGATGAGTGCCTCCTCGAACACCCACTCGCCGTCGATGCGGGAGGCTGCCGACGCCCCTGGGACCGTCACCGCGACGTGCCGCTCGACGCGGTCCAGGCTGGTCGCGGTGCGTTCCGTCCGATCGCGAACCGGCCCATCCGACGGTGCCGTGGCGATGACGATCGAGGCAGGGGTATCGTCGAGCCATCCCCGCGCCAGCGCCATCCTTAGCAGGTCGTTGTCCGGAGCAGGGCGCACGTCTGGCTGGCGGATGAGCGGCACCGGCAGCTCGACCGACCACCCATCGTGCTCCCACCTCGACCACGGCCACGTGCCGCGCGCCAGCTCGAACACCGCCCGGTCGCACGCGGTCGCGACCACATCGGCCGGGTACGTGGCGTGCAAGGTCAGCTCCTCGAGCGTCGCACCCTCCTCGACGTACCGGCGTGCGAGCTCGGCGACCTCGGCGATCTCGTCGCGCTGACGCTCGACGAACCCGCGCCCGACCGGCTCGCCGTGCCCCGGCACGTGGATCGCCGCACCGAGTTCGAGCAACGCCCCCACCGTCTCTGGCCACGCCATGGGGTAGCCGTCCTCGTACATCGGCGGACCGATCTGTTCGATGAGGTCACCCGCGACGACGACCCCGGCGTCGGGGACGACCACGACGATGTCGTTGTCGGTGTGGGCGCGTCCGAGGTGGTGCAGCCGCAGACGCCGTTCGCCCACCTCGAGCGCGGCCTCGGAAGCGAAGAGCTGGTCCGGAGCCACGATGCGCGTGTCGCGCAGCGGTTGGTGCAACGCCTGTGGTAGGACGGGTTCGAGGTCCCCGATGTCTCCGTCGACGCGTGCCAGGAGCAGGTCACCGCAGCGGTCGTGGGCCCACCGGGGCGCGGCGGCGAACGCTTCGTTGCCGAAGGTGTGGTCGAAGTGGTGGTGGGTGTTCACGACCGCGGCAACCCGGCTCGTCGGGAGCTCCGCGAGGTCGTCGATCAGCTCGCGGCCCTCCGTGCCCGACCCCCGCGTGTCTACCACGACCAGCGCCCCGCCGACGTCGATCGCGGTCACGTTCACCGTGAACGGGTCGTAGGCACGGACCCAAACGCTCTCGCCGACCTCGCTCCAGCCCACGCCGTGCCTCCCCACTCGCGCCCAGCCTGCCACACCCACATCGCGTCAACGGTGGCGTGGTGATCGGCGCCGTGGTACCCCGCGACCCGTGCAGAGCCGATGGAACGTCCCAGCGGCGTCGGACACCCTCGTGGGTCGCGACGACGAGCTCCGCCAGCTCTCCGCGGCCGTCGCGCGACTCGCAGCGGGGCGCGGTGGTGTCGTGCTCGTCGAGGGACAGGCCGGGCTGGGCAAGAGCCGCGTGATCGACGCCGGCGTCGTGACCACGGCCCGGGAGGCCGGGGTCCGCCACCTCGTCGGACGGATCTTCGAGTTGACGGCGACGCGCCCGTTCGGTCTCGTCTCCGACCTCCTCTTGGACGTCGAGGAGCTCGATGTGGCCGGGCTGTCGGCGTCCGATCTGCCGGTGGACGCGGCCGCCGACGTGGCGTACCGGGTCGTGGATGCGGTCCGCTCGACCGTCGCCAAGCTGGCGGCGGACGCGGCGCTGGTGCTCGTCGCCGAGGACATCCACGACGCCGACGCCGGGAGCCTGCTTGCCCTCCACGACCTGGTCCACGTCACGGCCGAGGTCCCGTTGCTGCTCGTGCTGTCCCGTCGACTGCACCCCGCCAGCGACGAGGTGCTGGCCGTGGTCGAGAGGATCCGCGACGTCGGGGGCGTGGTACTTGCGCTCGAACCGCTCTCGGAACAGCACGTCGCGGACCTGCTCACCGCAACCCTCGGAGCAGCGCCGGGTCCTCGCCTGCTCGAGCTGACCGGTCGTGCCGCGGGCAACCCCCTCTTCGTGACCGAGCTCGTGGCCGGCCTGCTCGAGGAACAGGCGCTGCGGCAGACCGACGGCACCATCGAACTCGAAGAGCCGGTTCTACCGGCATCGCTCACCTCGACCATCCTCCGCCGGCTGCGCTCGCTCGACCCACGGTCGCGCGCGCTGCTGCGGGACGCGGCCGTGCTGGGTACGTCGTTCCGCATCGACGACCTCGCGCGATCGCGGGGCGACGACCCGGTCGCCGTCGCGGACGGGCTCGCTCCGGCGTTCTCCGCAGGGTTCCTCGTCGATGACGGCGATCGTGCCGCGTTCCGCCACGCGCTCGTTCGCGATGCCGTCTACGAGGACATCTCGTCGGCGGTCCGAGCCACGCTGCACGTCCGTGCAGGGCGGTGGCTCGCGGAGAGGGGCGCCCCCGCGTCGGACGTCGCCTACCACCTTGCGATCGGGGCCACATCCGGCGACGACGAGGCGGTGTCGTGGCTGCGTCGCGCTGCGGAGGAGGCCGCGCCGGTGGACCCGCGGCTGGCGGTCGAGCGCCTCCAGCGCGCGCTCGAGCTGACCCCGGCGGATCGCCCCGCCGTCCACGAGCTGCGCGTGGCGTTGGCGCGGTGCCTCCTCTGGAGCGGGCGACTGGCGGAGGCGGGCGAGACCGCCGAGCACGTCCTGGCCCGACCGGCGATGTCGCCGCCCGAGGAGGCGGAGGCGCGCTTCGTACTGGCTCGGGTACTCGCGTACCGCGGCCGCATCCCCGCCTCGATCGAGCAGGTGCAGCTCGCGCTGCGGGAAGGGTTGGCCTCCGGCGCGCGACGCGCGCAGCTCCTCGCGGACCTCGCCCTGCGTCGCGGCCTCGATGGAGACCTGCCCGGAGCGGACGACGCGGCCCGGCGGGCGCTCGTCGCCGGCCAGGAGCTGGCCGACTCGCTCACGGTCCGCACCGCCCGCTGCGCCCTCGCCTGGAACGCTGCGTTGCGGGGAGAGGCCGCCGCGGCGTTGGCGTACGCCGAGCGTGCGGTGCGTTCGCCCGGCCACACCGACGCGGTCGAACCGGTCCAGGCCCGGCTGTACCTCGGCTTCGCACGGCTGCACGCCGGCGACCTCGCGGGTGCCCGGGTGGTCCTGGAGGACGTTCACGAGCAGGGAGCGCAGCTCGGTGCGGTGTGGGCGGCAGGCCTGGCTCACTCCCTGCTGGCGATCGTCGGCTGGCTGGCTGGAGACTGGGACGGCGCCGCATCGGCAGCGAGGGACGCTGTCGCGGCCGCCGAGGCGGGAGCGGCACGGACGTGGCTGCCGTTGGCCGCGGCGGGCGGGGCGCTCGTAGCCGCCAGCCGCGGCGAACGAGAAGTCGCCGCCCGGCTCCTCGCGGCCGGCGAGGAGGTGGTTGCGGTGGCGGGCGGGATCCACGTGGGCGCCGGTCTCCTCGGTCTGGCCCGTGCCCGGCTGACCTCCGACGGGTCGGTCGAGGGCCGCAGGTCCGCGCTCCAGGCCGATGTCGCGTACGGGGCCTACACGCACGTGCCGTTCCACCTCCTCGATGCGCCGATCGAGCAACTCGCCGCGATCGCCGGGCCGCGAGGGGTGGAGGTGCTCGAGGACCTGGCGAGCGAGGCGGCCGGGGCGGCGCTGGCGCGGTCTCGCGCCGGTGACGACACGGATGCGCTCGTGGCCGCGGCGACGACGTTGGGGTCGGCCGGGCTGGTCTTCCACCAAGCACGGGTCGGGGAGGACGCCGCCGTGGCGCTCGCGCGTGCCGGGCGCAGCGCAGAGGCGAGCGCGCTTGCCGACGAGACGCTGAGCTCCTACGCGGCTCTCGCCGCCGACGCCGAGCTCGATCGTTGCCGTGCCCGGTTCCGGGATGCGGGCCTGCGCCCCGGAGTTCGAGGTGCCCGACGCCGTCCGGCGACCGGCTGGGCCAGCCTGACCCCCGCGGAGATCCGCGTCGCCCGCCTCGTCGCCGAGGGTCTCACGAACCCCGACATCGCGGACCGACTGTACGTGTCACGCCGCACGGTGGAGAGCCACGTCTCCAGCGTGCTCCGCAAGCTGTCCCTCTCGTCACGCGTGGAACTCGCCGTCCTCGTCGCCGATCGCGGTGCCGGAGGGCCCGGATCTCCGTGACCTCACGGATGTCTCCGGACCCGGCCTGGGTGAGCATGACCGCACACCGACCGCGAGGACGAGGCCATGCCCGAGATCTACGAGACCCAGGTCCGCGAAGCTGAGCGCGAGTTCATCGAGAGCTGGGCGCGCGGTCCGCAGCAGCCGCGGTGGGACGCACTGCCACCGCAGCTGGGTGACGCCGCACCTGACGCGGGTCTTCGCGACCACACTGGTGCGCAGGTCGCGCTCTCGTCGTTCTGGCAGGACCGGCCTGCGCTGGTGATGTTCTGGCGGCACTTCGGCTGTGGCTGCGGGGTGGCGCGAGCGGCTCGGCTGCGCGACGAGATCGACGACCTCGTCGCCGCGGGTGCGAACGTGGTCATCGTCGGGCAGGGGGAACCGGAGCGCGCAGCCCGGTACCGCGACGAGCACGGGCTTGCGTGCCCGATCCTGTGTGATCCGGACCGCGACCTCTACCGCGCCTACGGACTCCGCGAGGGTGTCGTGCCGCAGATCCTGTTCGACGCGCCCGAGGAGTTCTGGACCCACGACCGTGCCATCGGCGAGGAGTTCCAGCACCAACGGCGCGAGAGCGGGCGTCCGCTCGTCGACAGCCCGTGGCAGCTCCCGGGCGAGTTCGTGGTGGATACGTCCGGGACGATCCGCCTCGACCACCGCTACCAGCACTGCGAGGACTTCCCGCCGCCGCTCGTGCTGATCGCCGCCATCAAGCAGGCGCGGCAGCGGCTGCTCGATGCCGTCGGCCCCTCGTGACGACGAGGACGCGCGGCGCTGGCGGAGCGTTCACCCGCCTCGTTGCTTCCCGACTTCTGGCTGTTGGTTCCTGTCTGTGCGCTCAGATCGGACGCGGACCGCTGACGCCGGCCCGTGTCCCCGGCTGGACGGGGCGGGACGGCGTCAGCCGCTGAGGTTCCCGTGCTGAGGTGACGGCTACGACGCCCGCCTCGAAACCACGTGCCAGCGTCGCGACGCCCCGACGCATCCGCGCCGGAAGGAACCGCAGGTCGAGCGCCGTAGGGACGGAGTCGTAGCGGGCCTCGAACAGGCAGCCGCCGTCCCACGGGCTCGCGCTGAGGTGCAGGCGGGCGATCACCGACGTGCCCTTGTGCCCGTCGAGGTGCACGTTCAGACGTCGACGCCGCACGACCTCCCAGTTCACGGCGGGCCGGTCGCGACGACCCAGGACGCGCCCCGCCGCGGTGGCGCCGACCTCGTGCAGACGCACCCCGGCATCGGGATCGGCCTCCGCCACGGGCAGCCACGCGGGCCACCTCGTCGGATCGGTGATGTGGTCGAAGACCTCCTCCGGCCCGACCGCGAGCCACGTCCTCGCCTCGGCGTACCCCATCTCGGTCTCCTCCTAGGCCGATGACTGACCGTCGGTCATACTTTGACTGACCGTCGGTCAGTTGTCAAGGGACGGGTGGGCGGGATGCGTTGGGCCGGAGGGTCGGCGTGGTCGGGCCGGCGTGGCAGCGCGCTCAGACCCTGGCGAGCGCCTTGCGGATCAGCTCGCGCGAGTTGCGGACGAGGCCGTCGCGGTCGACCTCGCCGGGGGCAAGCAGGGCCGCCATGCAGCAGCCCTTGCAGCCGTGGTAGATGAAGCGGGCCGCGCCCGAGGTGTCGCCGACGTCGACCGCGCCGAGCTCGACCGCGGCTTGCAGGCCCGCGTCGAGCAGGGTGATCACCTGCTCGTCGTAGTCGGCGAGGTGGCTGGAAGCGTCCCGGAGCTCACCGGCCTCGTGCACCGCCAGGAAGCGCTCGCGATGGCCGATCCAGTAGTCGATGATCGCCGCGGTGAGCGAATCGATCAGTTCGGGGACGTCCTCGGCGGTCAGCTGTCCCTGCAGGTCGGTGAGCGCCTCGACCACGAGTGCGGTCATGCCCTGGCACAGCCGCTCGTAGAGCGCCGCGACGAGGTGGTCTTTCGTGGGGAAGTACAGGTAGAAGGTCCCCTTCGCGACGCCGGCCCGTTCGGTGATCTCGGCGACGGTCGTCGCGGCGACGCCCTTGTCCCGGAACAGCTGCTCGCCGGCGTCGAGCAGCAGCTCGCGCTTGCCCGTATCGGGGCGCGGAGCTTCGGCGGGGATGGCGGAGGCGCTCATGACCGCTGGTCACTGTACCGCGGCACGCGGGGCTTCCGCAGAGGTGGGTGGCGTGTGGCGGTCACGCGGCGGCGATCGGGACGTCGGTGTGTAGCTCCGCTCGGTCATGACCGAGCCCAGCTACACATGAACCGTGGCGAGGTCTACTATCGGGGTAGTAGCTAGCCCAGGAGGCGGGCGATGGCGGGCGGCGAACGACACACGGAACGTCAGCGGGTGCGGAGCCACCTCGGTGGCGTTCTCTGCGCCAGCCTCTTCCGGACCCAACCGTTCGTGCCCGACACGCGTCGGTACCGGGAGGCCACCGGTTAGTATCTGACGCCCCGTCAGGAAGCGTGCCGTGTCGCAGGAGACCTCCCGTCCCGCCATCGAGGGCTGGTTCGCCACCGAGCCCGAGCCGCACCTGATCGGTGGCCGGTGCACCACCTGCGGCACCGTGGTCTTCCCCGACAACCGGCTGGCTTGCCCCAACCCCGCTTGCGCCGGCCACGAGTTCGAGCCGACACCGCTCGGCCGTCGCGGACGGGTCTGGTCGTTCGCGACCAACCACTACCCGCCGCCGGAGCCGTACATCACCCCGGACCCCTTCGTGCCCTACACGGTGGTCGCGGCTGAGCTGCTCGCCGAGAAGCTCGTCGTGCTCGGCCAGCTCGCCGATGGCTCCGATCCGTCCGAGCTGGCCGTGGGTGGCGAGGTCGAGCTGACCGTCGGGGCGCTGTATCAGCAGGAGGATGGCACCGTCCGGACGGTGTGGAAGTGGGCGCCCGTTGGGAGAGGCGCTTCGGGGGAAGCGGACGCAGCGGAGGTCGGGGCGTGAGCGAGCACGATGTCGCCGTGGCCGGGGTCGGCATGCACCCGTGGGGCAAGTGGGGGCGCAACTTCGTCGAGTACGGCCTCGTCGCCGCGCGCAAGGCACTGGTCGACGCGGGCGTGAGCCTCGACGATGTCGACTACGTCGTCGGTGCCGAGACCGTGCGCAACGGCTACCCCGGTTACGTCGCGGGCTCGACCTTCAGCCAGGCACTCGGCTGGACCGGCGCCCCGATCGCCACCGTCTACGCCGCGTGTGCGAGCGGGGCGCAGGCGATCGACGTCGCTCGCGCCCGCATCCTCAGCGGCCTCGCCGAGGTCGTGCTCGTCGTCGGAGCGGACACGACGCCCAAGGGCTTCCTCGCCCCGAATGCGGGCGACCGCCCCGACGATCCCGACTGGCAGCGCTTCCGCCTCCTGGGCGCGACCAACCCGACCTACTTCGCCTTCTACGCCCGACGCCGGATGGACCTCTACGGGGCGACTCCCGAGGACTTCGCCGCGGTCAAGGTCAAGAACGCCCGTCACGGCCTGCACAACGAGCACGCGCGCTACCGCAAGGAGGTCAGCGTCGAGGACGTGCTCGACTCGCCACTGGTAAGCGACCCGCTGCACCTGCTCGACATCTGCGCGACCAGCGACGGCGGGGCGGCGGTCGTTCTCGCCTCGATGGAGTACGCGAGCCAGCGCCTCGGCCTCGACCGTCCCGCGCGGGTATCAGCGGTCAGCACGGTCACCCCCACGTACCCCGACGTCATCCCCGACCTGCCAACCATCGCGACCGACGCCGCCAACGTCGTCGCCCCGCCCGAGACGCCGTTCCGCGACGCCATCGCGAAGGCCGCCTACGAGGAGGCCGGGCTCGGCCCCGACGACATAGACGTCGCCGAGGTCTACGACCTGTCCACCGCACTCGAGCTGGAGTGGTACGAGAACGTCGGCCTGTGCGAGCGGGGCGAAGCCGAACAGCTCGTGCGCAACGGCGACACGACCATCGGCGGGCGCATCCCCGTCAACCCCTCCGGCGGACTCGCCTGCTTCGGCGAGGCCGTGCCCGCGCAGGCGCTGGCCCAGGTGTGCGAGCTGACGTGGCAGCTGCGCGGCCAAGCGGGGGAGCGGCAGGTCGAGGACGCGAAGGTCGGGCTGACCATCAACCAGGGGCTGTTCGGTCACGGTAGCTCCGTGATCCTCACGCGCTGAGCGCGGACACGACGGACCGACCGTCAGCGGCTCGCATCCTCGGCCAGGAAGGCCGCCACCTGCTCGACGTAGCTGCCGTACTGCTCGCGTGCCGCCGGCACGGCCGCAGCGACCTTCGTGAGGTCGATGCGTCCGTACTCGTGCGTGAGGATGTTGCGCAGGCCGACCGATGACCGCAGCGCCGATGCCAGCTCGGGTTCGATCGCCCCGAGGCGTGCGAGCAGCTCGAACGAACCGCGGTAGTCCGAGGGGGCTCGCGGACCCCTCGCAGAGACGACGTGGGCGTTCACGCCTGCGGCGATGTCCACCAGCTGAGTGAGCACGCGCTCGACGATGTGTCGGGTTCCACGCTCCCGCTCGAGCCTCTCGGCGCTGACGTCGCCGAGGTGGTCGAGATCCGTGAGCAGGTCGCTCAGGAGCTCGAGCTTGCGCTGCACGGTGCCGCGATCAAGTTGTCTGGGGGTCATCGCTGCAAGGTTTCCAGCGCGAGCTGGCGCATCCAGGCCGTGTCCCACTCGAGCAGCAGCGCGGCGGTCCGAGCCTCGGCGTACGCCCCAGGTTCTGACTCGTACAGCGCCTCGGCCTCGACGAGCGCGCGGGTCCGTGCGACGGGGGCGGCACGCCCGGCGTCCATCACGTCGATCCCCTCGTAGTCGGTGAGGTCGATCAGCGCGTTGACGACCGCGATCACATCGCCCTCAGTGTCGGGCTCGAACACGATCGCGACATCGAGGTCATTCGGTTCTCCGTCCGGCGAGGTGGCGCTGCCGAACACCGTCAGCACGCGGATGCCGTGCCGGGTGCACAGGTCGTCGAGCCGGCCGTCCTCGGTGGCCGACCGCAGCGTGGCGATCGCAGCGCGGGGCGTGGACACGGCCCGACTGTACCCAGCCCGCACCCGACCTCTGGGCAGGATGCTCGTCAGCGGCGTGAGAGCCGGGCGAGTTCGTTGCGGATCGCGTCGGGGACGGTGTCGGTGGTGACGAGCAGCACCGGGGCGCCGAGGGCGGCCGCGGCGGCGGAGCCGGCGAGGGCGTCGGGGAAGTTGAGTCCGGTGGCGATGTAGACGGTGTCGACGGTGCCGGGGAAGGCGTCGGCGACGGTGGCGGCGGCGGTCTGGTAGCGGTCGGGGCCGGCGATGCGCTGGGGGACCACGCCGGTGATGGCGGCGATCCGGGACGCGACCGCGTCCGAGATCGCGGCGGTGCCGCCCAGCAGCTTGACCGTCCTCGGTTGCAGCCGGGCGAGCTGGGCGGCGGTGGCGTCGGGGACGGTGTCGGTGGTGACGAGCAGCACCGGGGCGCCGAGGGCGGCCGCGGCGGCGGAGCCGGCGAGGGCGTCGGGGAAGTTGAGTCCGGTGGCGATGTAGACGGTGTCGACGGTGCCGGGGAAGGCGTCGGCGACGGTGGCGGCGGCGGTCTGGTAGCGGTCGGGGCCGGCGATGCGCTGGGGGACCACGCCGGTGATGGCGGCGATCCGGGACGCGACCGCGTCCGAGATCGCGGCGGTGCCGCCCAGCAGCTTGACCGTCCTCGGTTGCAGCCGGGCGAGCTGGGCGGCGGTGGCGTCGGGGACGGTGTCGGTGGTGACGAGCAGCACCGGGGCGTCGAGGGCGGCTGCGGCGGCGGAGCCGGCGAGGGCGTCGGGGAAGTTGAGTCCGGTGGCGATGTAGACGGTGTCGACGGTGCCGGGGAAGGCGTCGGCGACGGTGGCGGCGGCGGTCTGGTAGCGGTCGGGGCCGGCGATGCGCTGTGGGCCGACCCCCGTGGCCGCAGACACCAGGGACGTCGCACCGTCCGAGATCGCCGCGGTTCCACCGAGGAGCTTGGCGTCGAACGGGGCAGCGATCGGTGTGACCGAGTTGGAGGCGACGGACGCGGCGCTATCGCCTTGACTGTTCGTGGCGATGACCGTGAACGTGTAGGCCGTGCCGCTCGTCAACCCCTCGACGGTCACCCTGGTGGGGGGCGGCGCCAGGCTGGTCTCGTCGGCGGTCACGGTGACCGAGCCGACATCGGCCGGCGAGGTGATGATGCGGTAGCTCGTGATCGGCGCCCCGCCATCGTCAGCTGGAGAGTCCCAGCTGACCGTCGCCTCCTCGATGCCGGCGGTCGCGTCGACGTCCGTCGGCGGATCCGGGACCCCGAGCGGGGTCACGGCGGGCGACGCCGCGGACGCGGCGCTGTCGCCGACGCTGTTGGTGGCGACGACCGTGAAGGTGTAGGCGGTGCCGTTGGCGAGGCCAGTTAAGAGCGTGCTGGTGGTCGCGCCGCTGACGATCCTGGTCTTGCCTCCCGGCGAGGCGGTCACCCTGTAGGTCAGGATCGGCGCCCCACCGGTGTCGGCCGGTGCGCTCCAGCTCACCGTGGCCTGCTCGTCACCCGCCTCGGCAGTCACGTCGGTGGGCGGGTCGGGCACGCCGAGCGGTGTGACGGCGGTGGAGGGTGGGGACGGGGCGGAGTCGCCCTGGCTGTTGCTCGCCACGACCGTGAACGTGTACGCGGTGCCGTTGGTCAGTCCGGTGATGACCGCCTCGGTCGTGGCGCCGTCGACCGTGGCGGTGGCACCGCCGGGTGAGGCGGCCACGGTGTAGCTCGTGATCGGGGCGCCGCCGGTGTCGGCCGGTGCGCTCCAGCTCACCGTGGCCTGCTCGTCACCCGCCTCGGCAGTCACGTCGGTGGGCGGGTCGGGAGCCGTGAGCGGGAAGGCGAGGTCCCAGTCGCTCGCGGTGACCGTCCACACCGTCAACTGGATGTCGCCATCGGGCAGCGCGGTCCGGTCTCCGATGCAGGGATCTGGCGAGGCGGTGCCGGTGTCGTTGTCGCAGTCCCCGGCCTCGACGCCGTCCTTGAAGACGGTGATGGTGGTCTCGTCCTCGTGTTCGGGGATCTGTGAGGCATCGAGGCGGAAGACGATGACGAGCGGGTCCTCCGGAGTCGTCGCCGCCGGGGCCGTGATGGATACCCGCACCCCGGCGAGGACGAACCCGTCCGGATCCGCACCCACTGGCTCCTCGGTTATCGTGATCTGTCCCGGGTTCGGGCTCGTGATTGCCGTGGTCACGGGATGCTCCGGGGTCGCGCCTCCGCCGTCGGGATCGGTCGTGGCGTCGGTCCGGATCTCCCACCCTGCCTGGGTGGCGTCGGCCTCCTCGTCGGGTTCTTCGACGACTCCGCTGCTGCCCTCGACGAGGTCGTGCGGATCCTCGAGACCACCGAAGTCAGCGGTCCACGCACCGCTGCCATCCGCAGTCACCTCGACGTACGTCAGGCCGAACGGGTTGTGGAGGTGGACGATCAACACTGCGCCCGGCGTCGCGACTCCCGCGATCGTGTCCGCGGCGGGATCGGCTGCGGTGACCGCGAGTTCGGTGACCGTCAGCGTCTTGGCCGTCACGCCGTCGGTGACGTCGATGACCTGACCGGGCTCGAGGTCGAGCCCCGGGAGGTCCCAGTGACCGGACGTGTCAGTGGGGATGTCGTCGATCGGAACGCCGGCGTCAACGGTCAGGCTGACCACGTCGTTGGGGGTCCAGTCGTCGCCCCACAGTTCATCCGTCAACGGCCGTGCGGAGATGGTCGGCGTGAGCACGTGCCAGTCGACCGCGGTCGCGTCCCGGCCGACGTCGGGCTCGCGAGCCTGACCCGACGTACCCATAAGAGCCGGGGAGGTCCCGGTGACCAGATCGGCCGTTGCCTGTTCGTCCTCCTCCGTACCCGGCACCGAGAAGTCGGCCGTCCACTCTCCGGCAACGTCTGTGACTACACGCCGGACCGCCTCGGACGAGTCGAAGACGCTGACCTCCACGAGGGCGCTGGGCTCGGCCGTTCCGGATACGGTCTCCGTCGTCGCGTCGACATCGGTGACGGCCAGCCCGGTGACGGTGTGTTGTTTCACCGTCTCCCCTTGGGTGACCGTAACGACGTGGCCGACGGCCACATCGAACGCCACGTCGAACCAGAACTCGCCCCGGTCGTCGGTGGGAACATCAGTCGCGACGTGGAGCGTGCCGTTCTCCGCGTCGGCATCGCTGTCGATCGTGATATCGACCGTGGCGGCGGGGAGCCACTCGACGCCCCGGATGTTGTCGTTGACGGCTCGGACGTCGAAGCGGGGATCGGGGACGTTCCAGGCCACGTGTGTTTCGTCGCCATCCTCGTCGGGTTCGTTGACCTCGCCATCGCTCCCTGCGACGAGGTCCGCGGTGGTCTCCTCGCCCTCCTCGTCGCCCGGGTTCTTGAAGTCCGCGGTCCAGTTGCCGGCGGCGTCTGCGACCTCGTGTCGGAAGGCGCCGTCGAAGAACCCGTACGCGAAGACCTTGACATCGGCGAAGGGGGTAGCGGTGCCGGACAAGGTGTCGGTGCCGACGTCCATCGCGGTCACGGACAGCGCAGTTACCTCGTGGATCTTGGTCGTCGTGCCATCGTCGACGGTCACAACGTGGCCAGGTATCAGGTCGAAGCCTCCTTCGAGGTCGACCCATAGATGCCCGGACTCATCCAGCGGTAGGTCGAGTTGCGTGTAGCCGTCCCCACCATCGTTGATCGTGATGTCCACGAAGCCATCCGGTTCGAAGTCGAACAACTCGAGGTTGTCGAACTGGGGTCGCGCGATGATCATCGGGTGGGGGACGCGCCAGGAGATCGAGGTGGTGTCGTGGTCCTCGTCGGGTTCGGCGGCGTTGCCGCTGCTGCCGGGTCCGAGGTCGGCGGTGCCGTGCTCGCCGTTGTCCTCCTCGGGCGGCGCGGCGAAGTCGACGGTCCAGTCCCCGAACTCATCGGCGACGGTGCGCCGCAACCCACCCTGCTCGCGCCACACGTCGATCTGTGTCCCAGCGGTGGCGGTGCCCGACACGGTGTCGAGGTCGGGGTCGACCTCGGTGACCGCCAGGTCGGTGACGGTGTGGGTCTTGGTGATCAGCCCGTCGCTGACGGTGATCTCGTGTCCCGGCGCCAGGTCGAGCCCAGCGAGGTCGTTGACGTGGAACTCGCGGTCGTCCTCGACCGGCACATCCAGCGCCTGGAACGCCGTGACCGCCCCCGCGACGACGGTCACGTCCACGAAGCTGCCCGGCTCCCAGTCCCAACCGTCGATCGCTTCCCAGTCCGGGTGGGCGTTGACCACCGGGTCGGGGACGCGCCAGAAGATCGAGGTGGTGTCGCCGTCGTCGTCGGGCTCGGCGGCGTTGCCGCTGCTGCCGGGTCCGAGGTCGACGGTGCCGTGCTCGCCGTTCGCCTCCTCGGGCGGCGCGGCGAAGTCGACGGTCCAGTCCCCGAACTCGTCGGCGACGGTGCGCCGGAACGCGCCCTGGTCGCTCCCCACCTCGATCTGTGCCCCGGCGGTGGCGGTGCCCGACACGGTGTCGAGGTCGGGGTCGACGTCGGTGACCGCCAGATCGGTCACGACGTGGATCTTGGTGGTCAGCCCGTCGCTGGCGGTGATTTGGTGTCCCGGTGCCAGGTCGAGCCCTTCGAGGTCGTTGACCTGGAACTCGCGGTCGTCCTCGACCGGCACATCCAGCGCCTGGAACACGGTGCCGACGTCGTTGTCGACGGTCACGTCCACCAAAGTGCCGGGCTCCCAGTCCCACCCGTCGATCGCTTCCCAGTCGGGATGCGCGTTGACGACCGGGTCGGGGACGCGCCAGTCCGCCTCGGTGGCGTCGCGGTCGGCGTCGGGCTCGCGGGCCACGCCGCCGCTGCCCGGCCCGAGGTCGGTGGTCTGCTGCCCGAAGTCGTCCTCGCCTGGGATCGAGAAGTCGACCGACCAGGCGCCGTTGCTCGCGGCCTGGGTCCGACGGAAAGCGCCTGAGAAGTCGAAGACGTGCACCTCGACCACGGCTCCCGCCGGGGCGAAGCCCGAGACGGTGTCGGCGGCGACGTTCACGTCGGTCACGACCAGCCCGGTCACGATGTGGGTCTTGGACAGGTCGCCGTCGGTCACCGTGACGAGGTCCCCGGCCTGGACGTCGGCGGGCGCGGTGTCGACGTGGAAGTTGCCGAACTCGTCGGTGGGCACCGCCAGGTCCTCGAAGCGGGTGCCGTTCCCGGGGTCGAGGTCGTCGTCGACCGTCACCGCCACGGTGGAGTCCGGCGTCCACTCCTGTCCGCTGATGCGATCGGCGTGGGCGTTGGCGAAGAACCTCGGGTCGGGCACGCGCCAGCCCACGAGGGTGCTGTCGCCGTCGTCGTCGAACTCCGATGCCGCCCCCTCGCTGCCGGCGACGAGGTCGACGGTGAGGTCGTCGCCGGCGTCGGTCTCGTCGCCGCCGGGCACGGAGAAGTCCGCGGTCCACGTCCCGTCGACCTCAGCGACCACGCGCCGGAACGTCCCGGGACCCTCCGGCATGTGCACGCCGACCTGTACCTCGGCGCCGGCCGCCGCCGTCCCCGACACCGTCTCGGCGTCCGGGTCGACCGCGGTCACGGTGAGCGCCGTGATCACGTGGGTCTTGATCGTGCCACCGTCGGTGACGGTCACCTCCATCCCCGGCACGAGGTCCACGCCGAACTCGCCGAGACCGATCCCCCAGTTCCCCTGAGCGCCCGTGGGCACGTCGAGCTGCTCGTGGACGACGACACCGTCGGACTCGACAGTCACGTTTACGGTCGAGTTCGGGGTCCAGTCCCACCCGTCCACGAAGTCGGGACCGGGATGGGCGTTGAAGCGCGGGTCGGGCACGTGCCAGTCGAGCTGGGTGGCGTCGCCGTCGTCGTCGGGCTCATCGGCCGAGCCGCTGCTGCCGGGGATGATGTCGAACCTGGTCTCCTCGCCCGGCTCGCCGCCGGCGACCGAGAAGTGAGCGGTCCACTCGCCGGTGACGCCATCGGCGACCTCGTGTCGCCACGCTCCCGGATCTGCGTACGGGGACACGGTCACGTCCGCACCCGGCGTGGCGATGCCGGAGACGGTGTCGGCGACCGGATCGACACCGGTGATGGTCAGCCCGGTCACCTCGTGGGTCTTGGTGGTCGCGCCCTGGGTGACGGTGACGACGTGGCCGGTGTCGAGGTCGAGGAGGTCGCCGATGTAGTGGTCGAAGCGGCCGGTGCTATCGGTGGGTACCCCGGTTTCGTCCACCACGGAACCGTCGTCGACCGTGATGTCGACGCTCCCGTTCGGGGACCAGTCGAAGCCCGAGATGGAGTCGAACTCGACGCGTGCCTGCAGGACTGGCGTCGTCTGTGCGAACGCCGGCACGTTGGCAGGCACGATGGCCGTCGCTACGACCGTCGCCGACGTCATCACGAACGATGTCAGGCGCACCGCACGGCCCCCGCTCGTCGATGCAGCGGGAACCGTCGCTCGGGGCGGGGTCGGAGTCAACTGTTCGGATCGATCGTGCGCCCAGGCAGTGTCCTGTGCGTCCTGCGCACAGGACACTGTGGCGATCCCCGGGCCTGAGAGAGTGCACATCCCGGAGGTAGCATCACCTGACGCCCCGTCAGGTTTCCCTCCAGGAGTGGTGCGCCATGGCCGAAGCGTTCATCGTCGAGGCGAAGCGATCGCCGGTCGGTCGCAAGAAGGGCGGCCTGGCAGAGGTCCACCCGGCTGACCTCGGGGCGCACAGCATCGAGGCGGTGGTCGAGTCCACTGGCATCGACCCCGGCCTCGTCGAGGACGTCATCTTCGGCAACGTCGACTCCATCGGGTCCCAGGCCGGCGACATCGCCCGGACGTGCTGGCTGGCGGCGGGCTATCCCGAGCACGTGCCTGGCGTGACGATCGACCGGCAGTGCGGGTCGTCGCAGCAGGCGGTCCACTTCGCCGCGGCCCTCGTCAAGGCGGGACTCAACGACCTCGTGATCGCTGGCGGCGTGCAGAACATGAGCCAGATCCCCATCTCCGCGGCGATGATCGCGGGACGCCAGTTCGGCATCGAGCACCCGTTCCACGGCAGTGAGGGCTGGGACGCCCGCTACGGAGACCAGCCGGTCAGCCAGTTCCACGGCGCCGAGCTGATCGCCGAGAAGTGGGGGATCAGCCGCGAGGACATGGAGGCGTTCGCCTACGAGTCGCACCAGCGTGCGATCCGCGCCATCGACGAGGGCCGCTTCGATCGCGAGGTCGTCCCGCTGGCCGACGTCCGTCACGACGAGGGTCCGCGCCCCGACACCTCTCTCGAGAAGATGGCGTCGCTGCCGGCGCTCCAGGAGGGCGGCCGCCTCACGGCCGCGGTCGCGAGCCAGATCAGCGACGCCTCCGCCGCGCTGCTCATCGCCTCGGAGACAGCGATCGAGGAGCACGGGCTTACGCCCCGCGCGCGCATCCACCACCTCAGCGTGGTCGGCGGCGATCCCATCATGATGCTCGCCGCCCCGATCCCCGCGACCGCGCAGGCGCTCGAGCGCACCGGCCTGACACCCGACGACATCGATCTCGTCGAGATCAACGAGGCGTTCGCGTCGGTGGTGCTCGCGTGGCAGCAGGAGACCGGCTTCGACTTCGACAAGGTGAACGTCAACGGCGGCGCCATCGCGCTGGGCCACCCGCTCGGGGCGACTGGGGCGCGGCTCATGACCACGCTGCTGCACGAGCTCGAGCGCACCGGCGGCCGCTACGGCCTGCAGACCATGTGCGAGGGCGGCGGCCAGGCCAACGTCACGGTCTTGGAGCGACTCACGTAGCCGCGCGAAGATCGAACCGCTGAACCTGTCCGACCGGTTCAACGGTTCGACCTTCCGGCCACCGCGGGCGGGTTGACAGCGGAACGTGGTCGATCAACTACTCAAGGTGACTAGCCACCCGGCCGAGACCACTACCAGGGACCGGACGGAGGACAGGCACGTGGCTCGTAGCCGACTGCTGGCGGTGCTCGCGACCGCGATGATCGGGTTCTCGGCCTCCGCTGCCCCCCTCGCCGCTCTCGAGGTCCCCGGGGTGAGCGATGACGTCTCCGCGCCCGTCGAGATCGCCGTGCAACGGGTCGAGGAGCAGCTCGCTCCCGTCGGGCCTGCCCTCGAGGGTGATGGGATCCTCACTGCCGGCGGGCTCGAGACGCCGCTCGACCAGCACCCGCTCGTTAACCTGGTCCGGGCGCTGGCCCTCGCGCTCGTGCTCGCGACCACGAGCCTGACGGGGCTCATCGGCCAGCGTCTGGGCCTCGCGCACCGGCCCCGCTGACCTCGAGACCTGCCTGTCCGGACGGGCCCGGAAACGAAGCAGGGAACGGGGCGGCGGACGTCGAAGCACACGGTGGAACCGGACCCCCCGATCGAGGATCTCCGCCGTGCGCACCCTCGTAAGCGCCCGCAGCGCCATCATCGTGCTCGTCCTCGGGCTCGCCGTCGCTCTGACCCCGCTCCTCGGCGGCACCCCCACCGCGTTCAGCGGCCCCGTCGCCGACAGCGACGAGGCCTACCTGCTCTGCGGCCGCATCTTCCCCGACCCCCAGGCCTACTGGGCCCCTGAGGTCGGCGAGGACACGCCCCATCCGGGCACGGGCACGTCGCCCTACGCCAAGGGCAACGCCCCGTGCGCTGCACGGACGTTCATCACCTTCGAGGAGGCGCTCCGCGGACTGACCTACATGGCGGACGCGAACGAGACGACGAAGGACTACGTCGACCTGATCGACCTGACCACCAGCGAGGACCCGCGCATCCGCGAGGTGCTCGACGAGGAACTGGGCGACGGCTGGTCGGAGGGGATCCCCAACGAGCTGGGCGAGCGTGAGAAGGTGCCGATGTACCTCGTGAAGGTCACGGCCCCCGAGGGCGAGCAGCTCGTCGAGGGTGTGCCGATCGTCCCCGAGGCGGAGCGCGATCACTTCGTGTGGGCGCTGTCGATGCACGGCATCGAGCGGGCTGGTATCGAAGGAGGGCTACGCGCCGCCGAGGACCTGGCGACGTGGGCGAAGGAGGACCCGAACCGTCCCATCCTCGAGACCGCTGGCGAGACCATCACCACGAGGGACGGGCTGGAGGCGCGCAACATCCCGGTCGGTGAGGTGATGATGCGCTCCGTGTCCTACTTCGTGCTCATGAACCCCGACGGCTGGCGCCGCGGCGACCCCGAGGCGGCGAACACCTCGTTCATGCGTTACAACGGCAACGGCATGGACCTCAACCGCGACTGGCCCGAACTCGGCCACATGGAGCCCGGCTACAGCGCCTTCTCGGAGTCCGAGAGCCGCAGCGTCGGCAAGGTCCTGCAGAACCTGTCGGACAACTGGACCGGTGGCATCGACCTGCACGGCATGGTCGTCGCCAACGCGTTCAGCTACACCCTGATCGGCGGCAGCCAGCGGCCCTACGGCAAGAACGAACGGGTCATGCAGTTCGTCGAGCAGGCCTGGGCCGACGCTGAGGAACGCCTGGCGTGGTCGCCGCAGATCAAGCCCAACTCCGCACCCGAGCAGTGCGTCGAGTTCGCCGGCGTTGCCCCGAACGGGGACACCCACCTGCCGCCCGAGGAGGAGTGCGACCAGCGCGCCTACGGCGTGCAGTACGGGACCATCTGGGACACCATCGAGTACACCGTCACCGGGGCGATGGGCAACTGGATCGACTCACCGGTCGGGCTCAACGCCGACGGCATCGACAACGAGATGATGCTCAGCCACCTCGGCAACTGCGGCACCGGCACCTGCTTCCTGCCTGAGGCCGAGCAGCTCCACGTCGACGGGAACAAGTCGCTGATCTACGCGATGCTCAACTTCTCGATCCAGCCCCCTCCGGCCGAGTTCGAGGTCGGAGGTGATGTCGGTTACCTCGTGAACCCGCGTCGCCTGGTCGACCACGGCTACGAGGCGCCGACCGCTCCCGAGGGCGCCGTCGACGCGGACGATGTGTCCGGGACGGCGAACCACACCGGCAGCCAGACGGTGCTGCACAGCTGGGAGGTGGACAACGCCTCCGGTGAGACGTTCATCGCTGGGATGTCGGGCAGCGTCCGGTGGAGCAACGTCGCGGCCGAGAGCGCCGGTGACGTCAACTCAATCGACATCGAGTACTTCGACTCGGCTAGGGGTGAGTGGATCGATCGACCCACCTACCGGGGCGGCATCCTGTACCGCACGCCGGGGGCCCACAGCGACTGGAACTACCCCGAGGACGGCGAGTACCGCCTGGTCGTCAACGGCCAGGCCCGCACGCAGGTGTTCTGGGAGCTCGAGCTGTCCACCGAGCCGGTGTGGGACCAGCCCATCCAGGCGCCCTACGACGCCACCAACATGGACTTCTTCGCCGAGCTCGAGCCGTTCCTGGGCGCGAACACGACGCTGACGGCTTTGGACGTGGACGAGGTGCTGTCGGGCGAGCGCTCGCTGTCGGACTTCGACACCGTCATCGCCATCGACGACGCGCTGTTGCCCGGCTACAACGGCAACCGCCCTGCGGCCATGGGCGTGGACGACCTGCCACCCACGCACTACGGCCCCGCTGACGCGGCCGCGATCGGGCAGCGGCTGAACGACTTCGCCACCGCCGGTGGCAACGTCGTGCTCACGGACGACGCCATCCGCGGCGCAGCCTGGATGGGCCTGGTCGAGGACGGCGATGTGCGGAGCCGCAACGTCTACGCCGGGCACGCCTCGTTCAACACCCCCGACGGCTACGAGGACCCGCTCGCGGCGGGCCTCGACCAGCCGGGTTCCGCCGAGGGCGTCAACGGCCGCCGCCAGACCGTCGAGCCGGTGCCACTGGGCTACCCGGTCGGTGGCAACCTGCCGGAGTGGAACCTCCGTGCGAGCGCCGTGACGGGGGTCGGTGGTCGGGTCGTGGCCTACGAGAGCGGCAACAGCGACCGCGCGGCGGTGGCCGAGATCCCGGTCGGCGAAGGTGTCGTGCGCACGTTCGGGTCGGCGCTGCCGTTCCCGACCACGCAGTACTACCACCCGCTCGGCCTGGCCAGCTACAGCATCACCGACAACGGCTACACGCTGCTGAAGAACCTCCTCGCCTGGGAGAACGCGTCGCAGTCGGCGACCCCGGACCTGACCGACGCGGACATCACGTGGGTCGAGTCGGACACGCCGAACCGCGTCTACGTCGACGGCACGAACTTCCGCGACGAGGGCCCGTGGCTGAACGCTGGCACCGGTGCTGGCGCTGCGACCGCGAGCGCGGTTCGTCTCACGGCGGTCCAGCGTGAGCTGCTGATCCGCTAAGCGGAACGGCTCCCACCCGCAACGCCGCCCTCGAGACGCTCGAGGGCGGCGTTCGCTTCGGCGACGACGCGCTCGATCAGCTCAGCCACGGTCGGCAGATCCTCTATGACCCCCACGACCTGACCGCTCGCCATGACCCCGCCCCGCAGGTCACCCTCGACCATCGCGGCCCGCAGCAGCATGGGCGTGTTAGCGGCCATGAGCACCTGGGCCCAGGTGAGGTCGCGGGTGCGCTTCATCGCGATGCCCTCTGCCAGCATCCCGCGCAGCGGGGTGCCGGTCATGCGACGGAACGCGAGCGCGTTGCGGATCGCGGTCGTCAGGGTCCGGACACGGCCGCCGCGTTCGAGTCCCGTCACCCGCTCGGTCGCGAGCACCCGATGGGGGACGCCGTCGACCTTGGTGGTCCGCACGGTGTCGAACACCGAGTGGCCGAGGTAGAAGCGCTTGACCTCATCGGGCACGGTCGACTCCTGGGTCAGCAGGAACCGGGTCCCCATCGCGATGCCGCTGGCGCCGTACGCGAGCGCGGCCACGAGGCCACGTCCGTCGTAGAACCCCCCGGCTGCGACGACCGGGATGTCGACCGTGTCGACGACCTGTGGCAGCAGCAGCGACGTCGGGACCGAGCCGGTGTGGCCGCCGCCCTCGCCACCCTGAACGAGCACCGCGTCGACGCCCATCGCCGCGACCTTCTCGGCGTGGCGCTGCGCCCCGACGCTCGGTATCACCACGACGCCGGCGTCCTTCAGGCGGGCGATGAGGTCGCCCTTCGGGGCGAGCGCGAACGAGGCGACCTTCACGCCCCGCTCGATCAGCACGTCGATGCGCTCGCCGGCATCGGGCGCGTCGGCGCGGAGGTTGACGCCGAACGGGGCGTCGGTGCGCTCGCGTACCTCCGCGATCGCGTCGGCGAGCTCCGGGGTCGTCATCGTGGCTGCGGCGAGGATCCCCAACCCGCCGGCGTTGGCGGTGGCCGCGACGAGGCGGGGGCCGGCGACCCAGCCCATACCCGTCTGGACGATGGGGTAGCGCACCCCGACGAGGTCGCAGAAGGCGGTGCGTAGCGCAGGATGCGGCGTCGGGTGTGCCGTGGGGTCCGTCACGGCTCGGGCACCTCACGGTGGCGCAGGTCATCGGGGTCGAGCCAGGTGATCAGTTCGAGCTCGTCCGAGGTCGGGGCGCGGGTCTCGTGGACGTCGTCGGCGACGGCGAGCTCGAAACCGGTCGCGTCCTGTACGTCCTCGACGGCGACACCGGGGTGGACCGCGACCAGACGCACCGTGGCGTCGGGGCCGCCGAGGTCGAGCACGCCCAGGTCGGTGACGATGGTACGGATGTCGTGGAGACGCTCAACGACCGCCCCCGCTCGTCGCGCCCGGTCCGTGCCGATGCCGGAGACGAAGTCCACCTCCTCGACGAACACGCGGGTCGAATGGCCGGCCACCCAGTAGCTGGTGGCGTGGTTGGCGCTGTTGCCCGGCGCCCCGCGTGCTCCGAGCAGCTGCACCTTGGGGCGGCTCCAGTCGCCGATCGCGGAGATGTTCTGGTTGCCGTACCGGTCGAGCTGGCTCGCGCCCATCATGACGTGGCGTGTCCCTGCCGCGACGACCTCGAACACCTGCCGGAACGGCAGCCAGCCCTCCACCGCAGCGTCGGCCTCGGCACCGAGCGGCACAGCCTCGGCGAGCAGGTACGCCTCGCCGTCGGTCAGCAGCAGGTCGGGCTCGAACGTCGTCTTGGCAAGCAGCGCCCCGAGCCGTGGCACGGTCCCCATCGGCGAGGCCACGATCTCGCCGTCGCCGCGGAACGCCTCGGCGCAGGCGATGACGCAGTGATCGGCACGGGTGGATGTCATGCCTCCCCCCTGGAGGGGGGAGGGGCCGGCGTTGCCGGCCTGGGGGGTGAGGCCTGATAGGTCATGCCTCC
>JAHWKY010000042.1 GCA_019347575.1 Actinomycetota bacterium
CGTCCGCAGGGACGCTCGCCGCAGAAGTCAACGGCCGGCCGCCGCGACCGGAACGTCCGGCTCTAGCCTGAGGGACCGAACCACGAGGGGCTCTCCGATGGCTGACCGTCCGGACGAGGTCCAACACCAGTACCTGGCGGCTCGCTACGTGCCCGAACGGTTGGCGGCTGAGGGCGAGGGCCTGCTGGCTTGCGACTGGCCGCGGCTCAGCGTGCTGGCGCTGCTCGCCGGGGCGTTCGTCACCCTGGGGGCGCTGCTGTCGGTACTGGTGGCGAGCGGCGTCGAGGCGGAGGGCCCTCGCCTCGTGCTCGCAGGGATCGGCTTCAGCGTGGGCTACTACTTCGTCGCTCTGGCGGGGGTTGCCTTGTTCACCGAGGCCAACGTCGCCCTGCCGGACGTGCTGTTGGCCCGGGGCAGGCTCCCTCGCCATCTGCTGCGGTTCTGGGGCCTGGTGTTCGTGTTCAACTTCGCCGGGGCGTACCTCGTTGGCTGGATGGTCGCCGCGGCCCAGCAGTACTCACCGGACTTCCACGCCACGCTCAGGGAGATGGTCGACCTCAAGATGGCCTACCGGGCACGCGGAGATGCGGGGGCGTGGTGGGGGGTGGTGCTGTCAGGTGCGCTCGCCAACTGGATGGTGGGGCTGGCGTTCTTCTTCGCCAAGATGGCTCAGACCGTCCTGGGCAAGTTCCTTCCGTTGGCGCTCGCGGTCATCCTGTTCGAGGCGGCCAACTTCCAGCACAGTCCCGCGAACATGGGCTACTTCAGCCTGATCATGCCCTTGGGCGAGGGACCGGGATGGGCGCCGGCGGTCCTGTGGAACATCCTGCCCGCCGCGGGCGGCAACGTGCTCGGAGGTGCCCTGCTGGTGGCGCTGCCGTTCTGGTACGCGATCAGGGCGCGGTCGCCAGACCGCTGACACCGTGACGTGCCGGCACTGACGGAGCTCGCGAACGCGAGATGCGCGACGACGCCCAGCCATGCTGGCTGAGGCGCTGTACCAGCTGAAGCGCTGATGATCGCGACGTGCCGTCCGAGATCGTCCTGAACCGAGGGCAGCAGGGCCGCACGCCCGGCGACGAGGGGCCGCCGCGCGTCTCGTGGCGCGGTTCTCAGCGATCGGCCGGTGGCAGGTCGATCAGCGCCAACCCGGTGTCAGGATCGACCCGCTTGTGCAGGTGTGCAGGTGTCTCTTCGACGATGACTTCGAGCGTCGGCCAGACCACGCCCTGCTGGAGGTGGCCGCCGAGGGTCGTCCCGTCGGGGTGGCCGACGACGACGTGGGCGTGGACCTCGGGTTCGTCGCCGTGCAGGGCGATGTCACCGACGAGGGAGAGCGCCTCGACCTGCTCGTCGATGGGGATGTCGAGGTACCGCTTGGTGTCGCGGTCGAAGTACGCCAACACGGCTCGCTTGAAGGCACCGATCGCCGTCAGGGAAGCCGCGGTGATGCGCTGTTCGACGGCGAACGAGGTCAGGCCCTGCTTGGCCTCGTCGCCCTTGTCGAAGACGACGGCGAAGGTGCGCAGGCCATCGGCGTCGTGGAGCAGTTGGGTCTGCATGGCGGTGTCCTGTCATCCGTGTGAGGGGGTCGGCTCGTGCCAGATCGTCACTCTCGGCGACCTGCAGCAGGGTGCGGAGGCAGGCCTGGCGCTTGTCCTCGGTAAGCCGGGTGGCGTCCTCGTCCTGGGCGGGCGCCGTCTGCGTTGAGGCGGTGGTTGGGAGCGTTCGACGACGCTGGCGTCGGTGCGCGCGTGCATGCTCAACTCGGAGGCTCGGGTTCGCCGTCTGCGCTGTCGTGTCTCGCTTGTCTGGTGAGGCGCCAGGCCGCGTTGATGAGTCCGACGTGCGAGAAGGCCTGCGGGAAGTTGCCGGTGAGCCGGCCGGTGTCCGGTTCGATCTCCTCGGAGAACAGCCCGAGGTTGTTGGCGTGGCTGGCGGCCCGGTCGAACCAGGTCTCGGCCTGGTCGAGGTCGCCGGCGAGTGCGAGGCATTCCACGAGCCAGAAGGCGGTGAGCAGGAACCCGCCGGGTTCGCCCTTCCACCGCCGTAGTGCGCCGCCGTCGGCGAGGGTTCGTTCGATGCGGTCGATGGTGGCGCGCATGCGCGGGTCGGTGGCGTCGAGGAACCCGACGATCGGCATGAGGAGGACCGAGGCGTCGAGGTGGTTGGACCCGAACGCGCCGGTGTAGGCGCCGACGTGCTCGCTCCAGCCCCGCTCGCGGACGGTCCGGTGGATCTCGTCGCGGGTGTCGGTCCAGCGTTGGACGCGATCGGCGGCGTCGAGCAGCTCGCTGAGCCGTACGGCGCGGTCGAGCGCGACCCAGCACAGGACCTTGGAGGTCAGGTAGTGGCGGTGGCGGTCGCGTGCCTCCCACATGCCCGCATCGGGTTGGTTCCAGCGGGCCGCGGCTTGGTCGGCGAGGTTGACGAGCATGGCTCTGGTGTCTTCGTCGAGCGGCTGGAGCTGGTCCCGGAGCAGGTGCGCGGCGTTGAGGATCTCTCCCATCACATCGAGCTGGCGCTGCTTCCACGCGGCGTTGCCCACCCGGACGGGGCGGCTGTCGGCGTAGCCGGGAAGGTGCTCGAGGGTCTCTTCGGTCAGTAGCCGCTCCCCCTCGATGCCGTACATGATCTGCGGCTCGGCGTCGTCGAGGCGTCCCGTCGCGGTGGTCAGCCATCGGAAGTAGCGTGACGCCTCGTCGGGGCATGCGGCGACCCACTGGGCTTGCAGCGTCATGCTGAGGTCCCGTAGCCAGGTGAACCGGTAGTCGTAGTTGGCGTCGCCGCCGATCTGCTCTGGCAGCGAGGTGGTGGCGGCCGCTACCACGGCGCCGCTGGGCTGGTAGGTGAGCCCTTGCAGGACCAGCGCGCTGTGGCGGACCTGATCGCGATGTCGGCCGTCGTAGCCCTGATGGAGATCCATCCACGACTGCCACACGGCGATCGTGTCGCTGATAGCCGTGGCCGCGTCAAGGTCGGTCGGGGGCTGGTTGCCGAACGTGGGGGCGTCGGCCAGCGTGAAGCCGACCTCGGCGCCGTCCGAGACGTCGAACGCCGCCGTCACGCCGTGGTCGGTGACGTGCAGGTCTGCGTCGCTGCGCAGACGTAGCGTCCGCGGGCCGCGCCGCATCGTCACGGCGCCGTCGTCGTGCCGTTCGATCCGGGGGGCCGTCATGCCGTAGTCGAACCTGGCGACCAGTTCGCTGGTCATCCGCACGGTGCCGCTCCTGCCACGCACGAGCCGGATCAGCACGTGAGGTACGGAGCGGCCGATGTGGTGGGGCTGGTCTGTGGAGGTCAGCGCGAGCGCGTCGAGGATCTCGATGCTGCCGGACGGGGTGGTGAACGACGTGCGCAGGACCAGGGTCCCGTCGATGTACGCACGGTCGGCGTCGCCATCGCCCGCCGGTTGCAGGGTCCAGTGGCCGGCGTCGGGTCCGAGGAGGCGGGCGAACACCGATGGGGCGTCGATCCTGCCGGGGCAGTACCAGTCGATGGTGGCGTCGCGGCCGACGAGCGCGGCGGTGTTGCAGTCGGACAGCAGCCCGTAGTCGGCGATGTCCATCACGCCGGGTACGCGATCGTGGTCAGCAGCCCGAGCTCCGCCTGGCGGCTGTCGAGGCGGGTGTGCTGGACGACGATGGGGACGTCGGAGTCGATGGTCGACGCGTAGTCGGTGTCGCGCGGCACCGGCTCGGGTTCGTCGAGTTCGTTGAACCGCAGATGCCGGGTGCGTCGCGCCGGGACCGTGGTCTCGTAGGGACCGACGGGTTCCCGGTCGGCGAAGTAGACGGTGATCCGTACGTGGGCGTCCCGGTCGCCGGCGTTGAGGATGCAGGCGGTCTCGTGGCTGGTCATCTGGGGTTCGGGGCCGTGGCTGTCGGAGGGGATGTAGCCCTCGGCGATCACCCAACGGGTGGCGCCTGGCGCTGTCTTGGCCATCTCAGTTCTCCTCACCAGTGCGGTTGTTGGTGAGCGCGGCGACGGCGGCGGCGGCCAGCGCCGCGCCGACGGCGACCCTGCCGCGGTTGCGCGACAGCACCTGCAGTGGACTGGTGGCGTGGGCGCGGTCGTCGAAGGGTCCGTGCGATCCGTAGTCGCGCTCGGCGTCGGCGGGCTCGAACAGGTTGTCCGGCGAGTCGGGGTCGGCCGGGTCGTCGGTCTGCTGCGCGTCGATGTTCGTACGGGCGAGGTAGCGGGCGACCAGTGGCTTGGCGAGCCGGTTGCCCCAGATCGTCGCGGCCGTGGAGGCGGCGACGTAGGTGGTGCGCCGGCCGCGGTCCGCCGCCCAGGCGATGGCTTCCGCGGCGACTTCGGGCTGGTAGATCGGCGGCACCGGCTGCGGCCGGTGGGGAAGCTTGTTGCGGCCCCACACGAACTGGGTGGTGTTCAGCCCCGGCAGGTGTACCGCACACAGCTGGACCCTGCTGCCGTCAGCGAGCAGCTCCGCCGTCAGCGACTCGGTGAACCCTTCGATGGCGTGCTTGGTCGCGCAGTAGGCCGCCTGCGCAGGGATGCCGCGGAACGCCAGGGTGGACCCGACCTGCACCAGGGTGCCGCGGTCGCGTCGCCGCATCCGCCGCAGCGCCGCCAGCGTCCCGTGGACGTAGCCGAGGTAGTTGACCTCCGTGACGCGGCGGAACTCGTCCGGCGTGACGTCCCACGTGCGGGCCATCACGGTCACCATGGCGTTGTTGACCCACAGGCCGATGGGTCCGAGCTGGTCCTCGGCACGCTCCGCGGCTGCATCGACCTGCTCGGAGACGGCCACATCGGTGGGGATCGCCAGCGGCCTCCCGCCGGCCGACTCGACCTCACGGACGGCCGCCTCGAGGCCCGCGGCTCCGCGCGCCAGCAGGGCGACGTTCGCTCCACGCTGCCCGTACAGGCGCGCCAGCGCGCGACCGACCCCGCCCGTGGCGCCGGTAATGACGATGGTGTCGGCTGCCATGCGGCCTCCTCTTGTCGGCTCAGCTGCGTGCGTCCAGCCAGCGGTAGGCCAGGCCGGTCCCCGCGACGTAAACCAGGTGATGCCAGGCGTCGACGGCGACCTCCTCCTTGCCCCACTGCGTCGCCGGCGGTGCGACCTCCAGCGCCGGCAGCATGACCTGTTCCCCGCCCCACACGGCCGCGAAGTGGGCGACATCGGCTGCCGCCGGAGCCAGGAACGTGGCGAAGATCCCGCGGGCCGCGCCCCAGCCGGTGCCGTACGCCCAATGCACCAGCCGCCCGAACCGCTGCTCGGCCTCATCGGAGCTGAACTCCTCGACGTCGAGCAGCTCCGACGCGGCGTCCGCCGGGGCGCTGCTCGCGCCTCGGTCACGCAGCTTCATCTCCAGGGTGCTGGAGATGGTCATGGCGGCGGTGCCGGCCAGGCCTGCGGCCAGGCCCTTGCCGATGTTCGCAGCGATAGATGCGAGCATGTCTTGTCCTCCGGTCATGGACGGAAGCGGTCGGTCACCCGGCGGGGGCGGGACGGGTCGATGCCGACAAAGACGGGTCCAGGTGTCGCCGATCGTCGGTCCTGCTCTCGGCGATGGGGCATGTTCTCTCCTCAGCGTCGGCGCCGGATCCAGGCGGTCGCGGCGGCTGCGGCGGTGACGGCACCCACGGTCGCGATGGCCCGTGGACCCAGCGATGCGGCGTCCGCGGTCGTCGCTGCCGCTTCGACCGGTCCCGGCGCGGTGGGCCCCTCGGGACCGTGGCGGCGCGCGAGTTGGATGACTTCAGCGAGGTGCAGGGCTCGCCGTCCGGGGCCGCCGTTGAGCTGCTGAAGCTGGTCGATCTGGGTGGAGCAGCTGAAGCCGTCGGTGATGATCAGCGTGTCGTCGTCCGCCTCCCGCACCGCCGGGAGCAGCTTGCGCTCGCCGGCGGCGACCGAGACGTCGAACTTGTCCCCGGCTTCGAACCCGAACGAGCCGGCCAGCCCGCAGCAGCCGGCGTTGAGCTCGGTCCAGTCGAGCCCGATCGCGTCGAGCGCCTTCGACTCGCCGTCCATGCCGATCGCCCCTTTGTGGTGGCAGTGACCGTGCACGATGGCTCTGCGGTGCAGCTGCGGATAGCTGTAGTCGACCTGGTTGAGGAACTCCGACAGCATGAAGGTGTTGGCCGCGATCCGGCGGGCGTCGGCGTCGTGGGGTTTCATGTTGGCTAGCTCGTCGCGGAACACCGCGACGCAGCTGGGTTCCATGCCGACGATCTTCGTACCCGCCGCGACCTCGGGTGCGAGCACGCTGACGAGACGGTCGAGGTAGCGTTCGGCGAGGTCGAGGAAACCGAAGTCGTACAGCGGACGCCCGCAGCACACCTTCGGCGGGACGACCACGTGGTAGCCCGCGTCCTCGAGCACCTCGACGGTGGCGACGCCCACGGCCGGCTGGAAGTGGTCGGTGAAGGTGTCGGCGAACACTACGACTGGGTCCTCGCCGGCGTTGACCGGGTCGCGACCTTCGAACCACTGGCGGAAGCTCTCCTCGGCGTAGGCGGGCGCAGGTCGCTGGGGGGCGATCCCGGCTGCCTTCTTCATCATCCGGCTCAGGGCCGGTGCGGCCAGCGCGGCGTTCGCGAGACCCGGCACACGCTGGGCGATCCGCGACCAGACGTCGATGCGCCCCAGGGCGTAGTGGGAAGGCGGGTGGAGGCGTCCCTCGTAGTGGTGGTGGAAGAACTCGGCCTTGTAGGTGGCCATGTCGACGTTCACGGGACAGTCGGTCTTGCAACCCTTGCAGGCCAGGCACAGCTCCAGCGCCTCCTTGAGGTGGCGGTCGCGCCAGCCGTCGAGTTGGCTGTCCGGCTGCAGCATCTCGAACAGCAGCCGCGCGCGGCCGCGAGTGGAGTGCATCTCCTCCTTGGTGACCATGTAGGAGGGGCACATCGTCCCGGCGCCGTCGTCGCGACGGCACTTGCCCACCCCGACGCAGCGCAGCTGCGCGCGGTTGAAGTCGGAGTCGTCGCCGGGGTAGGTGAACTTGGTGTCCGGATGCCACTGGCGGTGCTCGGGTCCCAGCCGCAGGTTCTGGTCGAGCCGGTACGGGTGGACGACCTTGCCGGGGTTCATCTTGTTGTCGGGGTCCCAGATGGCCTTGAACTCGCGCATCGCCTGGACCAGCTCGGGGCCGTACATCCGCTCGAGGAGCTCGCCGCGCTGCTGGCCGTCGCCATGCTCACCGGATAGCGACCCGCCGTAGGAGCAGACGAGGTCGGCGGCGCGCTCGAGGAACCGGCGGTAGTTGGCGACGCCGTCGTGGGTGGTGAGGTCGAAGCCGATGCGGCAGTGGATGCAGCCGTCCCCGAAGTGCCCGTACAGGGACGGATCGAGGCCGTGCTCGTGGAACAGCCCGCGCAGATCCTCCAGGTAGTCACCGACCTGGTCGGGGTGGACCGCCGAGTCCTCCCACCCGGGCCAGTGGTCGGTGCCTTGGAAGTGGGCGGTCGCGCCGAGGCCCGCCTCGCGGGCGGTCCACACCTCTTCCTGGGCTTTCTCGTCGTCGTAGAGCTGGGTGGAGCACTGGTGGCGCCTCTCATCGAGCCGGTCGAGGAGTGCCTGCGCGTAGCCGTGCGCCTGCGGCTGCGATCCGCCGCGGAACTCGCACAACAGCCAACCGTGCCCGTCGGGGAGGTAGTCCAGCGCCTCCGCGTGCAGCCCCTTCTCCTCGATGTTGTGGATCAGGTGCTGGTCGATGCCCTCGAGCGCGTAGAGGCCGTCGGCGTCGCGGACCTCGGCGACGGCCCGTCCGGCGTCGTAGACGTCGTCGTAGCCGAGGACCAGCAGTACCTGCTCGGGCGGGAACGGGTTGAGGTTCAGGGTCGCGCCGAGCACGGTGGCGCAGGTGCCCTCGGTGCCGACGAGCGCCCTGGCGACGTGGAACCCGTGCTCCGGCAGCAGCTCGACCAGGTTGTAGCCGGACACCCGGCGGGGGATGTCGGGGAACCGTTCACGGATCAGGTCGCCGTAGCGGTCCCGCAGGTCGCGCAGCCGGCGGTAGATCTCGCCCTTGCGACCGCCGGCTCCGACGATCGCCTCGAGTTCGTCCTCACGTGTGGGGCCGACGGTCATGCGCGTGCCGTCGTAGAGGACGACGTCGAGCTCCTCGACGTTGTCCTCCGTGCGGCCGTACGCGAAGGCGTGCATCCCGCACGAGTTGTTGCCGATCATCCCGCCGATCGTGCAGCGGTTGTGCGTCGACGGTGACGGCCCCCAGGTGAGGTCGTGGTCCTCCTGCAAGGGGGCGCGCAGGTCGTCGAGCACGAGGCCCGGCTGGACCGTCGCGCGGCGCCCGTCGGCGTCGATCTGGACGATCTCGTGGAGGTACTTGGAGAAGTCGATGACCACCGCGACGTTGCAGGCCTGCCCGGCCAGGCTCGTACCGCCGCCCCGGCTGGTGACCGGCACACCGAACTGGCGACACAGCGCCACCGTCTCGATCACGTCATCGACGGTGCGGGGCACGACGACCCCGACCGGGACCTGACGGAAGTTCGACGCGTCCGTCGAGTACAGGTGGCGGCTGCCCGGGTCGAAGCGGACCTCGCCGTCGACTGCGCGACGCAGGGCGAACGCCAACCCCTCGGCGTCGATGTCGAGTTCGCCGAGCGCGACGGCACCGACGTTGGATGTCGGCTGGGTCGGTGGGAGAGTGTTCGGCATGCAGTGTCCGGAGGTCAGGCGACGCGGTAGCGCTGGGCGTCGGAGCGCTTGAAGTCCAGCCCGAGACCGGGTCGCGACAGGTCCGGTCGGAGCAGCCCGCCAGCCTCGGGTTCGAGGGCAGCGTCGAAGAGCATCCGCTCGATCCGGACGTGGTCGTGGAACCACTCGATGTGGCGCAGATGCTGGACGCCGGTGGCCACGTGGGCGCTGATCTGCGGGGCGGTGTGTGCGGACAGGTCGATGGTGTGCCCTCGGCACAGCGCGGCCACGTCGAGGAACGCGGTGAACCCGCCGCAGCGGCCGACGTCGGCCTGCAGGCAGTCGACCGCACCGGCGGCGAGCATGTCACCGAAGTACTGCAGGTGGTCGCCGTACTCCCCAGCCGTGATGTCCATCCCGGCCGGCCCGCGGTCACGCAGCAGCCGGAGCCCCTCGAGGTCGTCGGAGGTCACCGGTTCCTCGTGCCAGCACACGCCGTGCTCGGCGAAGACGTGGGAGTAGCGCAGTGCCTGCTTGCGGGTGTAGGCACCGTTGGCGTCCACGTACAGCTCGACGTCGTCACCGACCGCCTTGCGGGCAGCCGCGACCCGGTCCGCATCGCGGTGCATCTCGCGGCCGACCTTCATCTTCACCCGCGGGATGCCCTGCTCCACCCAGCCGGTGAGCTGGTCGGCCAGCTGCCCGTCGCTGTAGTTGGTGAACCCGCCGCTTCCGTATACCGGGACGGTGTCGTGGGCCTGGTCGACCAGCACCGCAGCGGGTACGTCGAGCAGGCGCGCCTTGAGGTCCCACAGCGCGACGTCGACCGCCGAGATGGCGCGCGAGGCGACACCCGGCCGGCCGATGTTGCGCACGGCGCGGTGCATGTCGAGCCACCGCGCGGCGATCGCTAGCCCGCTCTTGCCACGGACCACGTCGGCGAGCTTGTGCTCGATGAGGGCCCCGCAGGCCCGGTGTTCGTAGGTGTAGCCCAGCCCGGTCTGCCCGCCCGCCGAGACCTCGACGATGACGATCGTGGTCGAGTCCCACTCCAGCGTGCCGTCGCACTCGACGTCGGTGGAGGTGGGGATGGTGTAGGCGGAGACCTCCACCTTCTCGATCGGCGTGCCGTCGCCGCTCGCGGTGGCGCGCTGCATGTTCACCGTCCCGCTCGTTGTGGTCAGTCGCGGTGGGGTAGGTACTCCTCGAGCTTGTCCTTGATCCCCTGCTTGACGATGCCGCGCGCGTCGGGGTCGCCCTTGAACACCGCTTGCGCGAGGTTCGTGGCGAACTCGGGGTCGATGTGTGGCGGGATCGGTGGGACGTTGGGGTCGGCCATCACCTCGACCACGAAGGGCCGGTCGGCGGACAGCGCGCGGTCGAGTGCGTCGCCGATCTGCTCGGGCGCGTCGACCCGCGTGCCGTCGAGTCCGAGGATCTTCGCGTACTCGGCGAACGGGAAGTCGGGGATGTCCTGCAGTTCCTCGGGCTTGGGGAACCCGCCCATCGCCCGCATCTCCCAGGTGACCTGGTTGAGGTCCTGGTTGTTGAGCACGATCACCACGAGGCGGGGGTCGTCCCAGGTCCGCCAGTACTTGGCGACGGTCACGAGCTCGTTGTTGCCCAGCATCTGCATCGCGCCGTCACCCACCGAGGCGATCGCCACCCGGTCGGGGTAGCAGAACTTGGCGGCGATGGCGTACGGGACGGCCGGTCCCATCGTCGCCAGCGTTCCCGACAGCGACGCGCGCATGCCGCGCCGGAGCTTGAGGTCACGGGCGAACCAGTTGGTCGACGAGCCGGAATCGGCGGAGACGATGCAGCCATCCGGCAGCCGAGAGGACAGCTCCCAATAGGCCCGTTGGGGGTTGACCGGGTCGGCGTCGTTCATCGCGCGCGCCTCGACGACCTTCCACCAGTGGGTGATGCTGGACTCGATCTCGGCCCGCCACGAGCGGTCGTCCTTGCGCTCGAGCTTGGGCAGCAGCCGGGTCAGGGTGTCCTTGGCGTCGCCGACGAGGTTGACCTCGAAGGGGTAGCGCAGGCCGATGTTGTGCGGGTCGATGTCGATCTGCACCCCCCGGGCCTGTCCGAGCTCCGGGAGGAACTGGCTGTAGGGCAGGCTCGAGCCGATCATCAGCAGGGTGTCGCAGCCCTGCATCAGGTCCCACGACGGCTTGGTCCCGAGCAGCCCGATGGATCCGGTGACGTACGGCAGGTCGTCCGGGAGCACGTCCTTGCCCAGTAGTGCCTTGGCGACGCCGGCGCCGAGCAGCTCCGCTGCCTCCTCGACCTCCGCCGCCGCGCGGCGCGCTCCTTGTCCGATGAGGATCGCCACCCGTTCGCCTGCGTTGAGGACCTCTGCGGCACGGTTGAGCTGCCCGTCGGACGGGTGGATCTCGGGGGGGTCCCAGTCGAGCGAGCTGGGGAGGTGCTTGAACTCGTGCTCGGGCGGCTCGTACGCCAGTTCCTGCACGTCGGCGTGGATCGCCAGGGCGACCGGCGCTCTCCGTCCGATCGCCGTGCGGAACGCCCGGTCGACGACCGCAGGGATCTGCTGCGGGGCGGACACGTGGACGACGTAGTCGGACGCGACGTCCTTGAACAACGTCTGCAGGTCCACCTCCTGCTGGTAGCTGCCGCCCATCGCCGTGCGGGCCTGTTGCCCGAAGATCGCCACCACCGGCTGATGGTCGAGCTTCGCGTCGTACAGGCCGTTGAGCAGGTGGATCGCGCCGGGCCCCGTGGTGGCCATGCACACGCCAGGCCTGCCGGTCCACTTGGCGTGTGCGGTCGCCATGAAGGCGGCCGCCTCCTCGTGGCGCGCCTGGACGAACGGGATGTGCTCGTCGGTGCCGGCCAGTCCGGCCATCGCCTCGTGGATGCCGTTGATCCCGTCGCCGGGGTAGCCGTAGACGCGCTCGACCCCCCACTGGTTGAGGCGTCTCAGCAGTGCGTCAGCGACGGTTGCCATGGTGGCGCTCCTTCGACGTCGGTCGGCCACTCCACACGCCTGCTCCTCAGGCGGGTGGTGGTGCCAGTGCGACGTTCCCGGTCGGAACAGGCAGGCCGAGGTTCGGGAACCTCGATCCACGACGCTAGGGCCTCTACCCGAGTCGAAGTTCTCCGGTCCCGCACGGCCGTTCGGACACCCGCGGCGAACAGCCGTGGCCTGCACCGACGCGATGTTGATCAGAACCGGTCCCACGGCCAGGGGTTACCCGCCCCGTAGCGCTGGTGGACGGGGCCGGTAGGTGAAGGCATCGACCCGAACACGCCACCGTCGACTCGAAGGATCTGCCGCGGCAGCAGCCGCGCGAACGGGTCGTCGGCGAGCCAACGGCGGCGTTCGTCGCGGGCCACGGTGATCGCGCCGGCGAAGCGCATGGCGCCGGTGATCAGCGTCGAGCGGGCGTGCACGGCGGGCAACGCAAGCGCGTCCCGAGTGGCTTGCACCACCGCCGGGTCGTCGAAGTCCATGGTGACGCCGTCCGGTGAACGGACCCACGAGACGGTGCACGGCACGCCATGGGGGTCGGCGAGGCGCGCGTCGACCCGGAACGTCCGCTCTTCGGAGTCTTCTTCCGACTGCCAGACGGCGAACGTGCCGACGGGTCGACCTTCCAGCGTGTAAGCCGCCGCCGCTGCGAGCGCACCGTCGGGCGTACGCGATGACAGGGTCACGTGGTGCCAGCTCACGTCCCCGAAATCTCCCACCGGTCGCGAACCTCGCGGGTCAGCTCGCGGAGGTCGCAGCGCAGCTCGTGGTTGCTGGGGCGGCCCAGTACCAGTAGCCGTGGTAGATGCGGCGGATCGTCAGGTCGGGGCGCAGGACGAAACACCACCGGCGTGTACGGCTCGTTGAACGTGTCGGTGGTCTCCTTCAGCTCCAGCTCGCTGATATAGCGCCGGTCGTGGTCGCTGAGGAACGTCCCGCGGGCGTCCAGACCGGCGCGGAAGGCCGCCAGGACTTGCGGCGGGTCAACCGTGACGGTGACCATGCGTGTAGGCGACCTCCGCGTCGGCTTGGAGCTCCACGAGCTGACGGAAGAACGTCCGCTCCTTTGGACACCACCAGCCTCGCGCGAACTGCAGCAGGAGCGGATCGTCTCCGGCCAGCGCTCCCAGCGACCGCTGGTTGCCGTCGTGGTCGGGCAGCGAGAGGTCGGGGAACCGTGCACCGACTTCCAGGTCGTCACGCACGGCTGCTCCTGCGATCGGCTGCGGCACAGCATGACGATGTTGCGGCCCGGGTGTGGCGGCTCATCCTGGCAGGGCGACCAGTGCTGCCGCGACGGCGACGAGTAGCAAGCCGGCCCACGCACGGGCTGGCATCCCGGTCAGGCGGCGTAGGGGTTCGATGACGGGATCGGTGAAGAAGCAGGCGTAGGGGGCGATGCGCTCGCGCACGGCGTCCGGCCCGGGTAGCCAGGGCAGCATGACCCGCCACACCAGCCAGAACCCGTAGAAGCTCAACACGATCCGCGCAAGCGTGATCGCGACCTGCGTGAGGAACGTCATCGGCGGCCTTACCCAGTGGCTGGCGGCTCAGTGTGCCGGGTGGCCCGTAGCCTGCGGTGGGCTCTGGCTCTGTAGATGCTGGCGCTGATCGTGTTGCGATCTCTCGCCGTCGCCGCGCCACGCGGTTCAGGATGAGCGTGGAGTCGCTGGCGACGCTGTACTGGTTCGTTCAGGTCTCTTCTGGTGGTGACCCCCACCATGGGGCATGCCTCGGTGGTGCCCGACTGGTGCAAGCACCTGCCTCCGAAGGCAGTGGTCGGATGGACGCTCGTCACCTTCGTCGTGTCCGTGCCGGCAGCCGAGGTCGTTGCGACCGCGCCGATCCCCGCGCCCGTGCCGGTCGAAGTCGTCGCCGGGTTCCACGGCACCACGCTGGACACGAGCGACATCGGCGACCGTGCGGCCCGCATCCTGTCCGATCCCGGTGTCCCGCAGGCGGGACCGATCGAGCGGACGCGGCGTCGGTTCGCCGGAGCCTCCCTGGCCTGGCGCGTCCCGGACCTCCGCCCCGACCTGAACCCGGCATGGCCCCCGGTCGCCGCCGGCGCGCGCGACAGCCTCGACTGCGAGGAGGCGTTCCGGACGTTGCGGCGACACGTTGGGCCGGGCAGCCTGTCACCACCCACCCCCTGACGGAAGCCACGTGCCCGGAACTCCCGCGCCTGGTGCCGGGACCGCGTGGTGGGTCCGGGCGGAACGGACCGTGGGACCCACCGCCACGTTCATGGCCGCCATCTGGCTGGCCTCCGCCCCGTGGCGGCACGGCTACGCCGATGACCGGCAAGCGCTCGCGGACGCGCTCCTGGTCGGCACCGTCGTGACAATGTTCACGCTCTGGAGGCGGTGGTCGCCGCCTCGCACCCTCCAACTGCTCCGGGCGTCCGCGGCGCTCGGGGGTTGGGCGGTCGTCGCGCCGTGGCTGATCGGGTACCGGTCGCCGGCCGCCGCAGCCACCACGACCGCGGTCGGCGCGACGATCATCCTGCTGTCCGGCTGGGGTGTCGTCGCCGATGCCCACCGAACGCGCGGGGAGCGCCAGCCATCCCGGCGGAACGCGAAGTGGAACTAACGACCGGCCAGTGCGCCAAGCCGACAGTGCGACCTTGAAGGAGTACCCATGCCGGGACCGGTGACCCAGCAGTTGAGTCTCAGCTGGACTGAAGCGTGGCTGACCGTGGTCACGGCGGTCGCGATCTACCTCACGATGGTCGTCCTGAGCCGCCTGTTCGGGCACAGCGCCAGCTGACCACGTCGTCCTCGATGACAACATCCGCAGGGCGCGCACCAGCCGCACCGAGATCTTCCAGCATGTCCGACTCGAGGGCCTCGGCGCGCTCGGCGACGTATCGGCGGCCGTCCTCGAGCGGAGCGGGCAGATGACGATCATCACGGCAGGGGCCGATCTCGACCCTGAGTGCTTCGACGAGGTCGTCGGCAGCGACGCCCTCTGGCACCATCAAGAAGGCGCCGGAGCTGCTGTCTGAAGGCGCTGCTACTCCCGGAAGCACCGCCCCGCAGCCAGCCTCCCGTTCGTCGGTGGTGACGGGGTTGACCTGGACTCGGGTCGAGCCTGCCACGGTGTGATCGTCACCGACAGGAGCGAGATCATGACTCAGACACAGCACAGACCGATGGACACCGGCGAGTTCCGCCGACACGACGGAACCCTCCCCGACCCCCAGTCTGCGGCGCGGCGCACGGTCCAGTGGGCCAGCGGCACGAACATCGTCGCAGGTGCCTGGCTGCTGTTCGCCCCGTTCGTGCTCGGAGTGGGTGACGTCACCGCCGCCGTGTGGAACGGCATCCTGGTGGGGCTGACCCTGCTCAGCTTGGCGTGGTACCGCACCGCCAACCCCGGCCAGGGCATCGGTGCGAGTTGGACCAACGCCGCGCTTGGGGGTTGGTTGCTGTTCGCCCCCTTCGCGCTGGGTGTCGGCAGCGTCGCCGCCGCCGCAGCCAACGGCATCATCGTGGGGCTGATCGTGCTGACCGCCGCGATCACCAGCGCGGTCGCTGGACGCAAGCTCCAGACGAGCATGTGATCGCCACCGACGGACGGGGCCGGGTGGGGGATGTGCAGCATCCGCCCGGCCCCGCCTCCTGCGCCACACTGCCATCCCGAGGGAGGAACGGATGACTCAGCGCGTACCGAACCGCGGCTACCGGATCTCCGAAGCAGCTGCCGAGGCCGGCTTCGAGCCCTCGACGGTCCGCTACTACGAGCGCATCGGGCTGATCCCCGAACCGACACGAACCGAGGGGGGACATCGCCTCTACACGAGCGACGACGTCGAGCGCCTGAAGGTCATCGCTGGCGCGAAGAGCCTCGGACTGGCCCTCGAGGACATCGGCCGGTTCCTCGCGCAGTGGGAGCGAGGCGCCTGCCCCCCGGCCCGGGAGGTCCTCGAGCAGCTCATCGAGCGGAGCCTGGACGACACCCGTCACCGCATCGCGGAGCTCGTCGAGTTCCACAACGCCCTAGCCGAGGTCTTCGAGGATCTCCAGGAGCAACCGGCCCCCACCCGATGCGGTGCGGGCTGCGGCTGCGACGTCCGCATCGACCGCGGACCCGACCACACCAGCGTGCACGTCGTTGACCCGCGGGGACG
Organism: Actinomycetota bacterium; assembly: GCA_019347575.1. Lineage (NCBI taxonomy): Bacteria > Bacillati > Actinomycetota > Actinomycetota bacterium. The sequence continues at coordinate 15,760 of JAHWKY010000042.1, forward strand.
AGTTCGCCTCCCCGACGAGCGCGGTGATCGCTGAGTGACGATCCCCACCCGCCGACGCTCTCGGAGACCGAGGAAGCCGCGCGACCTGACGGACGTCTTCGGGCGCTCAACATGCGGTCCACGGAAGCCACCCTCTGCAGTCGCCCGCGCGACCTCGCACCCACGCCGCGCGAGCACTCCGCTCTGTCGGCCGGGTTGCCGCCTGCCCGTTCGTACATTGCGTTTGAACGCGGGTTGAAGATCTAGCCTCGTGGCGATGCCCACCAGAGGGAGCAGATCATCCAGAGGGAGCAGATCATGACGTCCGCTGACCAGAAGCGCCCGGCGATCCGCAGCACGGTCCGCTGGGTCAGCGGTGTGAACGTGCTCGCCGGCGTGTGGCTGATGCTGGCGCCGTTCGCCCTTGGCTACGGCGATGTGACGGCGGCGGTTTGGAACGACGTCATCATCGGTCTGAGCGTGTTCGTGCTGGCCCTGTTCCGGGAGGCGAAGCCGCTCGAGCACGAGGGTGTCAGCTGGACCAACTTCGTCCTCGGGCTCTGGCTGCTGGCAGCGCCGTTCGTCGCCGGGTACGGCGATGTCGGATCCGCCGTGGGTAACGACATCACGGTCGGGATCGTGGTGCTGATCTTCGCCGCTTGGAGTGCGGTCGCCAGCCGTGACGTGCGCCCCGCCTGAGCCCTCCCGGCGGCGGACTCATCGAGGTGTCGGCGATTCTGGCTGCTCCAGGGCGGTGCTGGAGCCGGTTGCACCGGCGGTGTGGCAGGCGTTGGCCAGTCTGGCATCGCGCCTGACCAGGGGCTGGCCGTGACCGGTTCGGCGCTTGGAGCGGCGGGGCGGGCAGGGGGCTTACCCGTTGGAACAGTCGCCCGAGCAGTCCGAGGAGCATTTGCCCTGCGACTGGCAGTCCGCGAGAGCATCCGCGGAGGGCCAGATGGTCTCGTCGATGTCGCCGAAGCGCTGCATGATGAGTTGCCGGGTTCGCAGGTAGCTGTTGGTGCCGGCGTTGGCCGTCTCGGCTTTGCCGCCGCCTTCTTCGTCGGGGATGTGGTGGATGAACCGACCTAGATGGTTGGCGCCGTAACCCATGTAGTCGCGGGTGAACAAGATGAAGTGGTGCCAGCCGGTGTCCACAGTCTTCGATGGCGAAACTGCGTCGTCGCTGGTCGCGGCAACCTCAAGGAACTTCAGCGTCTCCTCCATCACGCGCTGGGGGTCGACGTCGGCAGGGAGATGCGGATCCTGAGCGATCCGTTGCACGACGCGGCGCAGCTGCCGTGCGCGGGTCCGGATACCAGCCTCCCCGGTGACCGCAGGAGCGGGCGTCAGTGTGTCGGTCATCTGGTTTCTCCATGTCGATGTGTCTCACCCTACGGGTTGAACCCGAGTCGAAGGGCAACCGACAGGGCCCTGTCCGTTCGGGTACCGGGCCCGCTTCCTCAGGCCTGTCGCGCAGGGACCCCTACAGTCGACCTCTTGGCGGGCATACCACCGTGCGTTTGGGCGGTCCGCGAGAGATCGGTGCCCGGCCGGACAGGTGCGGGCGACGAACTTCAACTCGACTGCAAGGCGTAGCGTTGTGACCAACGGCAGAGGAGCCCTGTCATGACGGACACGACCCCAAGCCCCTTGGGGGCGGTTCTCCGTGGTGTGCTCGCCGGTGCGGTCGGCACGCTAGCGATGGACCTGGTCTGGTACGCCCGCTACCGCCGTGACGGCGGCGACGAGTCCTTCCTCGAGTGGGAATTCTCGACTTCGACCGACAGTTTCGACGAAGCCTCGGCCCCGGCCAAGGCCGGGCGGCGCATCGCCGAGGGCGTGTTTGATGAGGACCTCCCCGAGGAGACCGCCGGACCGATGAACAACGTCATGCACTGGGCGACCGGGCTCGGTTACGGCGCCGGGCACGGCCTGCTCTTCGGCTCGACGAGGCCGCGGGTCTCGCATGGGTTGGTCACCGGGCCAGCCGCGTTCGCCAACAGCTACACGGTGCTGCCACTGATGGGCCTGTACGAGCCGTTGTGGGAGTACGACGCAGGGACGATCTACAAGGATCTCTCAGCCCACGTGGCGTTCGGCCTTGCTACCGCGGCCGCCTTCCGAGCGCTGACCGGCTCGACGGATGCTGAAGGGTGACGTACGTGCCGGTCCGGACGCGAAGGCCGGGCCAAACTTGTACCCGAGTCGAAGCCCTATCGTGGGTTGCAAGCGAGGAGGCCACCATGGTCACGACCGGCTACCGGATCGGTGAGATCGCCGACGAGACCGGCTTCCCACCCTCGACACTACGCTACTACGAGGAAGAGGGGCTCCTGCCTGCCCCCGACCGCACCCCGGCCGGCCACCGGATCTACGACGTCAGCCATCTCGAGCGGTTGCGCTTCATGGCGCGGGCCAAGCGCCTGGGGCTGACCTTGGAAGAGATCGCCGACCTCGCCGACGCGTGGGACAACCGTGAGTGCACGATCACGCACGGGCAGCTCGTTGCTCTGCTCGAGGCCAAGCTGGCGCAGGCCCACGACGAGATCGTTGAGATCACGCGTTTCGCCGACCAGTTGCAGGCCGTGTTCGAACGCGTCACGGGAGAGCGTCCCGACCCGGCCGCTGTGGCCCTGACTGCGGCTGCGCGCCGGCGTTCACCGATGAGCCCACGCCGGCTGAGCGTCGCTTCGGTGACCTGCCCCTCAACCCGTCCACCACGTGAACCGACTGTGGTCGGGAACAGCCGTTGGGTCGGTTGCCGGCGGGACCCCTGAGGCGGTGACGCGCCGCTATCCGCGCCTCTAGAGCGCGCCAGGTCTGCCGCACCGGCCGCACGGCTGGCGGTCGCACGTCAGCTTGCATCGCACCGGCCGTACGGCCGGCGGTCGCACGTCACGACCCGAGGAGTAGCTGACCGACCGGCTGCGGGCGACCGAGGACAACCTCGTCGCGTTGGTGATCGGCACCACCGTCCTCGGACTGTTCGCACCTGGTTTCACGGCTGCCCTGTCCGGATGCGTGACGCGCTGTTGGCGGGGCTGATGCTGTGCGTGAGTTTGACCTTCGACCTCGAGACGCTCCGCGCCGTGCTGGCACGTCCCGGGTTGCAGGTGCTGGCGCCCTGCTGGTGTACGGGCCGATGAGCCTGGCTGGTTACCTCATCGGGATGGCCGGGTTCGCACCTCTGCGCTTGGGGTGGCTTCGTCCTGGTCGGCACGCTGCCCACCGACGTGTCTTCAACGCTGCTGGTTTGGCTCGGCCGCGGCACCGTCGCGTTCGCGACCGTGTTCAGCGCGGTCAACACGGCCCTGTCTCCGGTGGTGGTCCCGCTGCTGTTCCTGGCGTACACCGGCATCGAGCTCGGCGTGCCGGTGGCCGCGCTGACCCTCGAGCTGGCCGTCACCGTCCTGATTCCGATGATCGTTGGCGTGGCCGTCCGGACCGCCCTTCCCCGTCGGGTTGAACCGTTCGAGCCGGTCCTGTCCGCCGGGGCGTCGCTGGCCTACCTTGCCCTGCTGGGTTCGTGGCACCCCACATGCGTCGTGGTACTTCCTGGTGTAGCGAGGTGTAGCCGTACGGGCTACGATGGCGGCATGGTCGCCCCGACGTCTATGCGGTTGGACGAGGGCCTCAAGGCGCGCCTCGAGGCCCTCGCTGAACGTGAGGGAGCCTCCGTCTCAGCCGTCACGCAGCGGCTGCTCGATGAGGGCGTCCGCATGGCGCTACACCCCGGCATCGTGTTCCGGTCGGGTCCGGCAGGGCGTCGTCCCGGACTCGCCGGTGGTCCGGATGTCGCGGAGGTCGTCAGCTTCCTCCAGCGTCTCGACGCGAAGGGTCAGGAGGCCATCGGTGAGGCCGCGAGGTGGCTGGGGTTGCCGGAGCGGATGGTGCGCATCGCGATCGACTACTACACCGAGTTCACAGCCGAGATCGATGGTCAGATCGATCAGCGGGAGCGCGAGGCCGAGGCGGAGCGGGAGCACTGGGAGCGGCAACAACAGCTCCTCGCGTGAAGCTGCTGCTGGACGAGATGTTCCCAGCGGCGATCGCCGAGCAGCTCCGTGCGCGCGGACACGACGTGGTCGCGGTGCTCGAGCAGGACGGTCTACCCGGCATGGATGACTCGGACCTGTTGGACTGGGCGCACCGTGACCAACACGCGGTCGTCACCGAGAACGTGCCCGACTTCATCCGACTCGACCGTGCGTGGCGCGACCAGGGCCGCGATCACCACGGGTTGATCTTCGCCAAGAAGCGGCGGGGGACGGGGCGCCGGATCGTCGGGAGTCTCGTGCGGGATCTCGACCGCTTCCTGACCCAGCACGCCCAAGCACATCCGCGCGGGGTCGTCGCCTGGGTGTAGCGGCGGACAGCGCGGCCGAACCCTCCCTTGCCACCGTGGGGGTCGCGGGTTCGGATCCCGTCGTCCGCTCCATCCCGGAACCCGGAAGGTGTTGAGGTTATTTGGCTGAGCAGGGACCACCGACGGCGTCGGTGAGCTTGCGGCATGCTTCCGCAGATGTCGGCGCAGTCGAGGTCGGCCCGGATCCGGCGGTTGAGATCCGGATCGCCTCCTCCAGGCAGGCGTCGGGGGGATCACGCGAGAGGTGACTGCGGAACGGGGCGGAGCGCTCGGCCGGCACCATCGAGCAGCCGGCGCCCATCGCCCTTCAGCTACTGCTGCACTCGGCGCGGGTGACGTCGGCCGGGAACGCGCGCTGCTCGTCGGTCCACCACGTCTTGGTGTGGGCCAGGATCGCTGCGACGTCGTCGCGACGCAGGCGCGCTCACGCGGCCGGGAGCGCTTCGAGCAGCTGCTCGAGTTCGGCGCGGTCGAGGACGTTGTCCCAGCGTGCGGCGATGCGGCCGTCGCTGCCGATGAGGAACACCCATGGTTCGGCGCCGCCGTCGTCGGTGAGGATCCACTCCGCGGCGGCGTCGTTCAAGGTGGAGGTTTCGAAGTCGCTCCAGACCTCGATGTGGACGAAGGCGGCCCGGTCGGCGTAGGTCTGGGCGAGGTCGCTGACGGCGTCGGTGATCGGGCCGCAGAAGCGGCTGACGCAGTAGACGGGTGTCGAGATCACCACAACGGTGGGGCTGCCGGCGGCGATAGCGTCGGCGATGGTGGTGTCGTGCAGCTCGGGGTCGGGGATCTCGCCCTCGGTGCCGGCGCGCGAGTCGATCGCGACGGGCGGCGCGTCGGACTCCAGCGTCAGGTTGCGGCTCGCGGGTGCGGGGTCGCCTACGGCCGGGACCTGATGCGCCGAGGCGACTCCGAAGCTGGTGGTGCCGCGCCGGGTCTCCCCGTCGCTCATCTCCGCGGTGACCCCTACTCCCCAGAAGCCTGCGCGGTCGAAGCTGACCTGGGTCTCGTAGACGCCGGCTGCGGCGGGGTCGTCGATGATCGTCGGTCCGTCGCCTTCGGATGGTTCCTTGCCGGGGACGGGCAGGAACGTCGCGGACGTGGTGGCGACCGGCTCGGGCTCGCCTCCGGCTTGCTCCTCGCCGAGGAAGAAGAACTCCATCTCCACCGATCCTCCAGCGATCAGTCGTCGGTCGGGGGTGAGCACGCCGGCGATGAAGCGCTGGTCCTCGCCCACAGCGAGGTCGTAGCTGGCCACCGCGACCGCGAGCTGGTCCGCAGCGGTCGCCGCGTCGGTCGTCGCGGGGGCTGGTCCGGAGTCGTCGGTGCCGCCGCAGGCGGCGGCCAGCAGCCCGATCGTGACGGCGGCGGTGATGAGGCGGGCCGGTGGCGTGTGCATGTGGGTCTCCTCAGGTGCAGTCCGGTGCCGGGACGTCGAGCCGGCTCAGGGCAGCGGCGGTGGCGTCCAGTAGCTGTCGTGCCCGTTCGGCCAGGTCGGCGGGCGGGGAGGCCTGGTCGAGCGCGGCCTCCATGCGCTGCTTGGCTTGCTGCAGTCGAGCAGTGGTTGGTCGGTCCACGTCCTGCAGGGCTGCGGCGATGGCGTGGATGGGACCGTGCGCGACCTCGAAGCCCTGGCGGACCTGGTCTGGGTCGCTGCCGGCATCGACCGCGTCGCAGAGACCATCCAGCGCCGACTCGCCCTCGGCAGCCAGGTCCGTCGATGCGCCATCGGCGAAGCTCGGTGCTCGATCCGGCGACGGATCCGCCCCAGCTCCGCACGCCGTGAGCACGGCGGTGACCGCCACCAGCGCTACCGCCTGGCGAACCGTGCCGGGGTGGCGCCTACGCACGGGCGACCTCGAGCCAAGTGCGCCCGGCGTCGTCGCTGCGCAGCAGCACCCGCGGCTGCTCGGTGACGACCCAGACCGTGCCGTCGTCGGCAGCCGTCACGGCCAGCGGCTGGCCCTCGAAACGATCGGCGGGCGCGACGTTCTGCCAGCTGTTACCACCGTCGGTGCTGACGTCGATGCCCTGGTAGGTCGCCGCCACGGCGAGAGGGTCCTGGGCCGTTCCGCCGATCGCGAGACCGAGGACGCCCCAGTCGGTGGCGGGAGCGAAGCTACGCGCCCCGTCGTCGCTGCGGAAGATGCCCTGCGAACCACTACCCAGCAGCACGACGTCCGGATCCCGCGGGTCGACGGCCAACGCCGCCACATCGGGGGGGATGTCGGCACCGACCGCAGCGCGCGGCTCCCACGACGTGCCGGCATCCGCACTGGCGAACACGCCCGCTCCCACCACGAACGCGTACGCCACCTGTGGATCGCTCGGTGCTTGGGCCAGCGCGTGGATGTCCAGCGAGGGCAGCTCGGCCGGGCGCAACGGCGTGAAGCTCGCCCCGCCGTCGTCGCTGCGCATCAGCAGGTCATGCCCGCCCACAAGCAGCGGCGCTCCCGTCACCGCGACGCCGATGGCCATCGCGTCCTGACCCTCCATGCCGGCCGGCTCCCAGCTCACGCCAGTGTCGTTGCTGCGCCACAGCGCCCCGTGCAACCCCAGCAGCAGCGTGCCGTCGCTCGCCGCCCGCAGCGCGTGGACGTGGTCGGTCGACGGCAACCCGTCCCCGGACGAGCCGCTCTCCTCGCCGCTACCGCACGCGGCCAGGAGTAGCGGAAGGACCAGCAACGCCACGAACACCGCGGAGTGGGCCGGTCCGTGGCGGGGCGACAGGGATCGACGCGTGGACGTCATGACGGGCCTCCAGGCGAACAGCGTGCGCTCTCGCTACGACGAAGGGATAGTAGCCGGGCTTGACGCTCGAGGAGTCACCGGGCGGGGCCGGTCCGGCGACGCGGCTGCCGGGGCGCTCGCCGGCGAGGATCTGATCGAGAGTGGGGGGCCGGCACGCAGCGCGCGGGTGCTGTCGCAGGAACCGGAAGGGCCGCACTGCGTCTCGCGTTGACCCATCGGCCACCGGCGCCTTAGCTGCCTGCAGGCTCCTCCGCGGGCGCGGCGGGCTTGCGGGCGAGCAGGCGGTCGACGATCCCCAGCCGGCGGCGCTCGAACGCGACCGGCTCCAGCCCGGCGGCGGCGAGGGCGCGGCGGGGCTGGCGCAGCATGTGCTCGCAGCACAACCGGTAGGTCAGCTGATGCAACAGCCACTGCACCGCGCGGACCGCGCGGCTGGGGCTGCCTACGTGCTCGACGAGAACCACCTGCCCACCGGGGCGCAGCACGCGTGCCATCTCGGCGACCGCGCGCCGGTCGTCGGGGATGCTGCACAGCGAGAACGTGCACACCACCGTGTCGAAGCTCTCGTCGTCGAACGGCAGTTGCTGCGCGTCCGCTTCACGCAGGTCGGCATCGGCCTTGACCGCCCGGGCGCGCTCGCGCGCAAGGGCCAGCATCTCCGGGCTGAGATCGACACCGGTCAGCCGCACGTCAGGCGGGTAGTGCTCGAGGTTGCGGCCGGTGCCCACGGCCACCTCGAGCACGTCCCCGCGGGCGCGGCTGCACGCCCACTGGCGGTCCCCACCGAACAGGACGCGTTCCCAGAACGCCATCTCCCGGTCGAACCGGTGCGCCTGGCGGTCCCAGACCGCCCGGACCCTCGTCGTCGCGTCGGCGTCGCGTCTGGTCACCGGCGAGCTCCCAGGTCCGTTCCGCCACGCGGGTACCCATCACGAGCGAGTGCGCCGCGGGCGCACCGGCCATCCAGCGCCGACTGGGCCGAGCAAACGTCGCCGCCCGCCCAGGTTGCGTGCGATCCGGACATCGTCATCGGGGGGCACCCTCGTCTCTACCTCGCCTGCCGGGACCGCGACGGGCGGGCGCATCCTCTCAGGCTCCTACTATCGTAGCGTCGTACCGACCGCCTACCGCGAGGGTCGGCTACCCCTCTGTCCAGGAGGCGCGTCATGAGCAGCGAAGAGGTGCTCTCCCCGCTGGCCCCCGAGGAACTGGCGGATCGCGTGGGGGTCGACCGGCAGGCCGTCGCGGAGTGGGTCGAGTTGGGCCTGCTACCCGTGGACGCTCACGGAGCGCTCGACGCGAGCGCGCCGGAGCGCGCCCGGTTGCTCCGCTTCGTCACCGAGCGCGGCATCGCGGCGGCGGCCGTGGCCCGGCTGGCAGAGGAGGAGGGCGACGTCCTGGCGCGTTGGCTGAGCTACACCCGCCCGCTGCATGGCACGAGCCGGATGCTCGGCGAGGCGGCCACGGAGGTGGGCCTCGACCTCGACCTCGCGCGGCGCCTGTGGAGCGCCGCTGGCCGCGGACACGAGCCGGAGCTGTTCGACGACGACGTCGAGATGCTGCGCACGGCGGCGTTCGCGGTGCAGGTCGGCCTACCCGCGGATGCCATCGTGCAGCTGGTTCGGGTCTTCGCCGACGCCCTGGGCCGGATCGCCGACGCAGAGACCCGGCTGTTCCACTTCCACGTCCACGAGCGCCTGCGGACCGAGGGACTCGCCGGTCGAGACCTGGTCGAGCAGACCCGCGCAACCGGCGACGCCCTCCTGGAGCTGACGGAGCCGTCGATCCTGTACTTCCACCAGCGGGCCTGGGACCGCGCCCTACGTGAGGACCTGGTCATGCACCTCGCCGAGGACGTCACGTCGGCAGCCAGCGCGGCCATGCCGATCGCCGTGCTGTTCGTCGACCTGGCCAGCTTCACGCCCCTGACCGACGCCATGGGTGATGTCGCCGCCGCCGCCGTGCTGGACCGCTTCTCCGAACTGGTCCGCGACGCGGCCGCACAGTGCCACGGCCGCGTCGTCAAGCAGATCGGCGACGAGTTCATGCTCAGCTTCCCCGTCCCCAGCTCGGCGGTGCGCTGCGGTCTCGAGATCGCCGACCGCGCCGCCCACGAGCCTCGGTTCCCCGCGCTGCGCATGGGCGCGCACGCCGGCACCGCCCTGTTCCGGGAAGCCGACTACCTGGGTGCCACCGTGAACATCGCCGCACGTGTCGCTGCGAAGGCCGGTCGCGGGCAGTTCCTGGTCACCGAGGCCGTGGTCAGCGACACCACGGATCTCGCCGTCGGGGCGTGGAAGGCTCTGGGTCCACGCCAGCTCAAGGGCGTGACGGGTCCGGTGGAGCTGTACGAGGCGGTCCGAGACGGGCAGCGGCCGGCGCGCCACACCGATCCGGTGTGCGGCATGCAGCTCGACGCCGACGAGGACCCGTACCGGTTGAGCTGGCAGGGCCAGGATCACCTCTTCTGCTCCGAGACGTGCCTGCGCCGGTTCGTCGAGATGCCGGAGCAGTACGGGGCCGCCGGAAGCTGATGGGTGGTCGATCAGCGATGACGTCACACGCGGGTGGCTACGGTGGTTCGGCGGATCGTCGGACTAGCTGCTGGAGTCAGTTCCAGCGCCACACGGGAACAGTCTGCCCGGCAGACACGTGGGTCGGATCCTGATCGGTCGCCCTAAGGGCCTGCTCGGCATCGGCCGCGGCAGCCGCCGCCGGGGGCTGACCGTGCTGCATGCCGCCCATCGCCTTCATCATCAGCAGCATCGACAGCGGACAGATGGCCAGTAGCAGGAACGGCAGCGCGGCGCTGATCGCCTGAGGCGCCAGCCACCACACCAGGACCGCAGCAACCACGACCGCGGCGACGACCCTCTTGTTGATGCAGATCCCGAGCACCTTCACGGTCGACCCTCCCGGCCACTAAGCCCAGCTACGACAGAGGTGTCGTAGGTTAGCACTGTTGCCGTCCGCGCCACGTCGTCGTGCCGGCGCGAGTGCCCACGGCCGCCGCCAGCACGAGCCACGCCAGGTGAATGGCGCCCAGCACCGCACCGAGGAAGACCGCGGTCGGCAGTCCCAGCCACCACGTCCGCTCGATGATCCCCAGCAGGTCCATGGCGACATCCTACGACAGCGTCGTCGTTATAGACTGCACCACTGCTGTCGGGGCATCGTCCGGCGGCAGCCGGTTTCTTGGGAGGTGGTCATGGCTCGGTTCCGGAGCCGTCGGAAGCGCCCCACGGCCGAACAGTTGCTGGGCCCGCTGGAGGCGGCCTGCATGCGGGCGCTGTGGAAGCAGTCACCGGCGAGCGTGTCCGACGTGCTGGAGCGGGTCAACGCCAAGCACGACGGGGCACTGGCCTACACCACGGTCATGACCGTGCTGTCGCGCTTGTACGACAAGGGCTACCTGGCGCGGGAGCGGCGTGGTCGCGGTTACGACTACACCCCGCGGTACAGCGAGGGCGAGCTGGTGGACCAGCTGGGCGGCCGCGAGGTGGAACGGCTCGTCGAACGGTACGGCGAGATCGCGCTGGCGCACTTCGTCGAGGCGCTGGAGCAAGCCCCACCGGATCTGGTGCGGCGTCTGCGCCGACTCGACGAGGACGCGGCTGATGGCTGACCGACGCGCGGCCCTGGTGCTGGCGGTCTCGCTGCTCGGGGTGTGTCTGGCGGGTGTGGTGGCGTCGTGGCCGATGGTCCGGAGCGTGATCGTCGTCGCAGGGGGCCTGGTGTCCGCTCGGTTGACCGTTCTCGCCTGGCGACACGCGCGTCTGGCCTCCGCCTTGCGGCGGGGGAGCGTCGGTGGCGACTGCCACGGCATCCACGTGCGCTGGCGGGTGTGGCACGCCGGCGTTGCGGTGGCCGGGCTGCGACGGCCCGAGATCTACTGTCATCCCCGGCTGAGGGGGTCGCTCACCCCGCGTGAGCTGACGGCGATGCTGCTGCACGAGCGCCACCACCAGCTGCGCCGAGATCCCCTGCGCCTGCTGCTGCTTGCGGTCGTCGCCCCGGTGGCCAAGCTGGTGCCGGCTGGACGGGCGTGGCTGGCCCGGCGTGCCGCCGCCGTGGAGGTCGCCGCTGACCGGTTCGCCCTCGAGCACGGGGCAGCGCGCTGTGACCTGGCGGGAGCGCTGCTCAAGGTCGACGCGTCCGCCCCGGCGCCCGCAGCCGGGTTCGGCGTCGCCACCGAGCTGCGACTGCGTGCCCTGCTGGGCGAAGAGCCCGACCTCTCGACCACGCACGCCCTGGCAGGTTTGGCGGGCGTGTTCGCCGTCGTGACGCTCGGTTGTGCCGCGGCGATGCTCCACCACGTCGTCGGGTCTGGCGGTGCGATCGGCTGTGCGCTGGTGGGCTGCTAGGACGGCGCGGGAGCTGCTACCGGCGCATCGTCGTTACCTCCGGATGGGAGGGAGCGTGGTGACGGCCGACCCGACCGTGTCGCGTCGGCGCGCGTGGTTGCGCCGTGCCGCGGCCGTGGCCACCGTCTGCGCAGCGGCACTGCTGTCCACGGCAACGGCGGCGTTGGGCCACGCCGCGTTTGTCACCTCGCAGCCCGCCCCTGGCAGCCAGCTGACGGCGACCCCCGGCGTGGTGGTGGTGCGGTTCAGCGAGCCGCTGATCGCCGACCTGTCGTCGCTGGAGGTAGAGGCACCCACCGGCCAGCGGTTCGAGGCAACCGTCGCCGACGACCGGGAGATGCACACCGACCTGCCGACCAACGCCCAAGGCGAGTACGTCGTGCGGTGGAAGACGGTCAGTCCCATCGACGGTCACACGCTGCGTGGCGACTTCCGCTTCAGCGTCGGCGCTGCCGTCTCCGCAGGAGCCGACGAGCCATCGGTCGCACCGACCGGCACCGACCTGGCCGTGGCCGCCGGACGTGCTGTCGAGTACGCAGCGCTGCTCGGTGTACTCGGCGCCCTGCTCCTGAGGCTGCTCGCAAGGCGGGAACCACAGCTGCGCTGGCTGCGACCACGCCTGCACGTCCTGACGGTGCTCGCGGCCGTCGCCGGCGTGATCGTCGTCGGTGGTGAGGTGCTGCTCGCCACCTCATCACTCGCACCACGCGCGGTTGCCAGCTTCCTCACCGCACCGTCGGGGACGCCGCGGCTGGTGCGCCTCGGGGGAGAGGCCGCCGCGGCCGCGGCCACCCTGCTCCCCGCCGTCCGCTGGGCCAAGGAGCGCCCTGACGCGGACCGGATCGCGGACACGCGCGCGCGGGTCGTCGGCGTGGGGACCGTAGTGGCACTGATCGGCCTCGCCGCGGCCGGACACGCCGCCGCCACCCAGCCGACGTGGTGGGGCGTCACGGTCGATGCCGGCCACCTCGTCACGGCCGGACTGTGGGCCGGAGCGATCCTGGTCATGGCGGTCCAGCGGCCACCTGGTGGGTGGCGCGGGGAGCAGGCCCGCGAACTGCTGATGCGGTTCTCGCCGGTCGCCGTCCCCGCGTTCGTGGGCACGGTCGCGTTCGGAGTCGTGCGGGGCGCGCAGGAGCTCGCCAGCCTCCGCGACCTGATCGCCACCTCCTACGGGCAGGTCCTCGGCCTGAAGATCATCGCGGTGGTGCTGATGGTGCCCCTGTCGCTGCGGGCGTGGCGCCGCCGAGCGGTCACGGCGCGCGCGGAGGCCTTCCTCGCCCTGGTCGCGGTCGTCGCCGCCGCGGTCCTGGCGGCCTACCCGGTGCCACCCCGCCGCGGTGCCGAACAGGCGCACATCAGCGACGAGCCGACCGCGACCGGCGCGTTCCCGCAGGACGGCGACTTGACGCTGGGCGCTGGCGCCGGCGACACCCTGGTCGGCCTGACGTTGCGCCCCGGCGAGCCCGGCAGCAACGACACGTACGTGTACCTGCTGCCCGTCGAAGGAGAGGAAGCATCGTCCGGTCGCCAGGTTGGACTCCAGGTGGAGGGGCGACCACCTATCACCATGGAGGGGTGCGGGACCGCTTGCCGCCTGGCCACCACCACCGTGCAGGGCGGCGAGACGATCGACGTCACCGTCTCGGGGGACGGGGGCGGCACGGCCACCTTCCAGCTCCCCGCACAACTCCCTGCCCCCGAGGCAGCGCAGCTGCTCTCCGATCTGACCGCGCGGATGAACGCGCTGCGCTCCTACCGCTACGACGAGACCCTGGGGCCAGCCGACCCGCCGATCACCTCCCACTGGGACCTCGTCGCCCCCGACCGCCTCCACGGCGTGGTCCGAACCCACGACGGGGTCTACGAGACCATCCGGATCGGTAACCGCCGCTGGGGCAAGCCCACGCCGCAGGGTCCCTGGCGGGGCGGCGACGCGGGGGGCACCAGCGTCACCGTGCCGACCCACATCTGGGACTACCCCGACCGCATCGCACCCCACATCGTCGGCACCGACACCGTCGACGCGATCGCCACCAGGGTCGTGTCGTTCTTCGTCGACCTCGACGGGTCCCCGATCTGGTACCGGCTGTGGGTGGATGACGACGCACACGTGCGAAAGGCCGAGATGCGCGCCCGTGGCCACTTCATGGACCACCACTACTACGACTTCAACGCGCCCATCACCATCGACCCCCCGACCGTCAGGGATGCCGGAGTCGGAGACGAGGGTTGACCTTGGAGTCCACTCCAAGGTTTATGCTCGGGCGTGATGGATGACATGACCGTCTCCGCGTTGGCCCAGCGCGTCGGCACCTCTGCCGACACGATCCGCTACTACGAGCGGATCGGTCTGCTGCCTGAGGCCGAGCGCAGCCCTGCCGGCTACCGCCTGTTCGGCGAGGGCGACGTCGAGCGCGTCGCGTTCATCAAGCGCGCCCAGTCCTTCGGCCTCCGGCTCGATGACATCGGCGCGCTTCTCGACATCCGCCAGCGGGGCCTCTGCCCCTGCGGGCACGCCCGCCAGCTGCTCTCGGACAAGCTTGCCGAGATCGACCAGCAGATCCAGTCGCTCGAGGACCTGCGCAACGACGTGCGCGCGCTGATGGAGGACGGCGTCGCCGAAGACGCGTCGAACTGCTGGCCGTGTGGGGACCAGCTCATCCAGATCCGACCGCTGACAGAAGGCAACACTCGATGAACACGAACGCATGTAACTGCGGATGCAGCACGATGACCACCATCACGAACGCCGAGCACGCGTGCGGCTGCGGCTGCGACTGCTGCGCGCCGAGCCAGTTGACCCGCGAGGAGGAGCTCGTCCAGCTGCGTCGGCTACGGCAGTCCGCCGACGAGCGACTGAAGGAGCTCGAGGCTAGCTGACCCATCAGGGGTTCTTCAGGTCGAGTTTGCTAACGCCTCAGTGCCCTTGAGCGCCGGTCGTCATGACGCAGCCACGCGAGCACGCCCAGGCCGCCCAGTACTAGAACCACCCATGCCCAGAAGAAGGCGTCGTCGCCGCGGCGTGACTCTCGGATTGCGACGGTTGCGACCGTGAGGAGGTGCACGAGCACAGCGGCGATGACGATAAGGGCCAACCCGACCCCCCGTACCTCCAGGGCCGCGATGTAGATCCCCGCGCTGGCCGCGACATCGAGCCAGACGACTAGCCGGGCGTGTCGCTCAAGTGTCACGCCCGCCCTTCCTTCGCGATTCCGACCGTTGGGCGGTCGCTGTCTTCAACGGTTGTCTATCAACGAACGGCCGTCGCACACACATCGGTGATGCCGCTGGCACGTCGTGCGCCAACGGCATGACGGTGGGGTTCGTGGAGGATCAGCAGATGAACTTCTTGTTCGGGTCGAGCGATGTGAGGAAGATACGTGGGGCGTGGACCCAGCACTGGTTGTCCTCCTCGTTCATGGTCCTCGAAGCGCGTCCGTGACCGAGCCGGGCGGACGATCCTGGTCGTGGTCTAGACGACGGCACAGAGCCGCGTTGGGGCGATACGAGGGGCAGGCCGGTGGCCGGTTGGCGGTCGTGGATTCAGGCGCGGCTTCGCATCTGGCTTTCGGGGGGTTTGGAGATGTTCTTGAGTGCCTCCTCGGGCGTGCGGACCGGAAGTTGACGGATCTTGTCGAGGGCTTGTCTGTTCTTCTCCTCGGATGGCTCGAGGTCGTTCCATGCTGCGACCGCCGCCAGGGTGCGGTCGGCCCATGACTCCACCATGACGAGGAAGCTGATGAAGAAGTCGACACCCAGGGCGCGGAGGTAGACCTGGCTCTGCGCGACGTTGATGCCGTCGATGAACTCCTGCTTCACCTCACCGGAGAACCGAAGCATCTCCTGGGCGTCGGCGCGGACCTGCTTGAGTGAGGCCAGGAGGTCGTCCTTCGTACCCAGTGGGGCGACGAAGACGCGCATCAGTACCTCGAACTCCATCGAGAAGGGGGAGATCGGTGTGCCCAGCCACTCGCGCAACGCTTCTTCGCCGTTCTCGGTGATCGAGTAGACCGTGCGGGCTCGTTTCCCCGTGTACTCCTTCTCGCCCAGAAGCAGCCCCATGGCAGAGAGACGCTTGACCTCGCGATAGATGGCGCTCTCGGCCCGTGGCCAGACGTAGCGGAAGTAGCGCACGCGCTGCTCCGCGAGTTCGTAGGCGGACCAGGGCCGCACGGCAACCTGGGCCAGGACCGCGTACGAGGTGGTCGTCAGTCGCTCACTCATCGCGCCTCTTGACTTACTCCACATTGCAGTATATGTTACTCCAACATAGAGTATATCAGGTGGTCCGTGATCCGGAGGGTCGTGATGAGTGATCGAGCTGGAACCGAGTACGTCGAGACCCTCGTCGTCGGAGGCGGACAATCTGGCCTCGCTGTGGTCTACCACCTCTCCCACCGGGGTCTTCCCTACGCCATCGTCGATGCCAAC